>NZ_JADBTX010000008.1:0-36594 GCF_020245945.1 Microcystis sp. M015S2 | reverse complement strand
CTGACTTGATTTCAGTTTTTTCTTTGTCAGTAAGGGTGTCAACAAGGAATATTACAAATTGTTAACCGAGTCTTGAAAGCCTTGTGCTACAAAGGTTTGAAATGTTAAGAAAGATGTGACTAAAGGACAGCTTATTAAGGGGGGTGCCGATAGGCGGGGGGATCTGAAAGTTTTCAATACCTACCTACTTAGCAGTTATCTTATTACTGATAACTGAAAACACTCCTAAGATCTCAATTCACCTTTTCCTCCGTCACCAGAGTAATACCCGTCCATTCTCCCTTCTCGTTATAAGAACGAATTAGGCGCTGTCTTTGAGTAGGAGAAAGTAACCAACCCACCTCTAAAACAAAAGGATAACCGGCAGTAATTTTCAGAGGTGTATTACAGGAAGACCCATCGGGCAGCAGCAGTATTTGAATCGGCAGCGGACCATTTTCAAACAACAATCTTTGTCCCTCGATACGAGCGCTAGAAGTAATTTGATTATCACCAAAAGTCAAAGTTTGCGAGAGATAATTATCCCCCTGACGCTCGATCAATACATGGGTAGAATAGGCAGCAGAATTATAAAAATCCCGTCCCGTTGTCACTGCTTCTCCCCGCCATTGACCGAGTAATTGCTCCACCGTTAACATCGGTCTTTCTGGGGAGCTAGAATCGGCCAACTTTTCCCGAATTAAAGTCAAGCGATCAAACTCACAGCGCTCATTAAATAACTGTACGATTCTTAATCGTCTTTCCCCAGAGATTAACCCAAATTCTGCTCCGAATTGTGAGGAAAAACTACTAAAATATAAAGAACCTTGGCAAAAAGCTCCCGTCTGGCTAAATAGAATACCCTGATGGAGAGAACTATACTCTAAAATTAAATCTTCCGGCACTCGATCGCTGTAGAGACGGCGGACCAATTGAAGAATCGATCGATTATTATTAATGCCTTGCAAAGATACCAAAGTCGGGGTATCTTCGATCAAATCGCCCTGGGGAGACAGACGGGTAAAAGAACCTTGCCATTGACCGAGATTTTTTAGTAAACATTCCCACTGGGAGAGCATAATAATTGAAGTAATTGGGGGAAATAGGACAAAATACATGGGAACAATTCGATTAATGCACGCCAAACTCCATCGAGTGCGCGTCAGCGAGGCTAACGTCGATTATGTCGGCAGTATCACTATCGATCGAGAATTGATCGAGCGGGTCGGTATTTTGCCCCTTGAAGAGGTGGATGTGGTCAATCTTAGCAATGGTAAGCGCTTTTCTACCTACGTTTTTCCCGGCCAAACCGGGGAAATTTGCCCCAACGGCGGTGCGGCTCTGCTCTGTCAACCCGGAGATATTTTGATTATCTATGCCTACGAACAACGTCCAAGGCAAGAAGTTCTCGAAAAGGGTCATTTTGCCAAAGTTCTCGTCGCTGATGCCGAAAATCGCTGTCAGCAATTTTTTGAACAGAGCCTAATTCCCCGGGTTGATGGTCGGGGAGTGGAATTTTCTAGCCAAGAATGCTGATTCTTGTCCTCAATTTGTTAACTTTCCCGTCATAATGAGAATAAGTAATGTAAATTTTCTTAGAATCAGCCCCCATGCGTGTAATTCTCATGACCGGTAAAGGAGGCGTGGGTAAAACCTCCGTCGCCGCCGCTACAGGACTCCGCTGCGCCGAACTTGGCTATAAAACCCTAGTTCTTAGCACCGATCCCGCTCACTCTCTCGCTGACAGTTTCGATCTCGAATTAGGTCATGATCCTCGTTTGGTACGCCCCCATCTTTGGGGGGCAGAATTAGACGCACTAATGGAGTTAGAAGGCAACTGGGGCGCAGTAAAACGTTACATTACCCAGGTATTGCAAGCTAGGGGTTTAGATGGAGTGCAAGCGGAAGAATTAGCGATTTTACCCGGAATGGATGAGATTTTCGGTTTAGTTCGCATGAAGCGCCACTACGATGAAGGTACTTATGATGTGTTGATTATCGATTCCGCACCCACGGGTACAGCTTTACGATTGCTGAGTTTGCCAGAAGTGGGCGGTTGGTACATGAGAAGATTTTACAAACCGTTACAGGGAATGTCGATGGCATTGCGACCACTGGTAGAACCTTTATTTCGACCGATCGCCGGTTTTTCCCTACCAGACAAGGAAGTTATGGACGCTCCCTATGAGTTTTACGAGCAGATCGAGGCTTTAGAAAAGGTTTTGACCGATAATACTCAAACCTCGGTACGTTTGGTGACAAACCCCGAAAAAATGGTGATTAAGGAGTCTTTACGCGCCCATGCCTATCTAAGTCTCTATAATGTTTCCACCGATTTGATTATTGCTAATCGGATTATTCCCGACAAAGTAACCGATCCTTTCTTTGCCCGTTGGAAAGAAAATCAACAGGTTTATAAACAGGAAATTTACGATAATTTTCATCCTTTACCGGTTAAGGAAGTTCCTCTCTACTCCGAAGAAATGTGTGGTTTACCCGCTTTGGAAAGACTGAAAGAAACTCTTTTTGCCGACGAAGATCCGACTAAGGTTTATTACCAAGAAAACACCATTCGGGTAGTTCAACAGGAAAATAATTACAGTCTGGAATTATATTTACCAGGTATACCCAAGGAACAAATACAACTAAATAAAACTGGAGACGAGTTAAATATTCGCATTGGTAATCACCGTCGTAATTTAGTCTTACCCCAAGCTTTGGCAGCCCTGAAACCTTCCGGAGCAAAGATGGAAGATGATTACCTGAAAATCTCTTTTAGCAACGTGGTGAAAGTGTAATTTCCCTAGATTGGGTGGGGAAGTGGGAAGTGGGAATTATAAATTCTAAATTATGAATTGGGAGGTGGGGAGCTTTTCAGTGATCAGTAAACAGTAAACAGTGAACTGAAAAATAACATCTGATAACTGATAGCTGTCTCCCGTCGACTCTGATTTTTTCAGCAAACCCTAACTAGGATTGCATAACTATCTTCGACTTTTTCCAGTCGTTTATCCATCCCTTCGACTTTCCGAGCGAGAGTTTTAATCTCTCCTTTTATTACTGCGGTTTCCACCTTTAAATCATTAACATCTTTTTGGAGAGTGCCAAATTTTTGATCCACATCTCTCTGGAAGTAATCTATTTTTTTATCCACATCTCTTTGGAGAGTATCGATTTTACTCTCGATCCTTGTCAGGACGGATTCAAGGGAATAGGTAACGGTTTCACCAGTTTGAGTCATCGGTTAAAATCCTGAGCTACAATTTGATCGCTAATTGCTTACTCTCATCTTAACCAAATTCTTAAATCTTACTGAAATCGTCTAAAACTGACTGAAAGTGTTGGCTAATTTATCAGCAATTCCCTCGATCCAAATTTCATCTTGTTTAGTATAACTGCGCGGCGCATTTGCCGCCAAAATTAACACCCCTTCCTTACCGATGGGTTGACAGATTAAGCCTTGGGTGTTTTCTGGCAAATAGTCAAACTCGATTTTAGCGGGATATAAATTTAAATTAACTAAATAAACTGCTTTACCGGTTTCTAAAACTCTTTTGATAATATTACTAACTTTAACTTCAGAATTCTGGCTTAAGATACCGCGACGTAATAAAACTTGTCCCCGATAATAAACGATCAGAGATTTTGTCACGGTGTTAGTTAAAAGTAAATGGGAAGCCCAGGCAAGCTCAATTTTAACCGGTTCTGGCAAATCTGGGGCAAATTCCAGACCTTCGCGCCCGATTAATTCCACAGCATCCGGTAAGCGGGGTTGAACTCTTTGCCAGATTAAACCCACCAAAATTAAAACCCCACTCAAAATCACTCCCATCACATCGGAACGCGCTTGCGATGGGGTTAAATCGGCAGTGGCAAAACGATTAAACATTAATACCGTACCCCCGACGATGCCGGCGAACAGGGGTAACAGTCTTAAAATACGATTGGGATCAGCTTGTACCATAGCTGAGAACTATTCCTCGTCTGGTTCTAGAATACGTTGAAAAAGATAGCCTGTACCTCTAGCGGTGAGAATTAACTCAGGATTGCTGGGATCATCCTCTAATTTGGCTCGTAAACGGGAAATATGCACATCTACCACCCGCGTATCCACATGACGTTCGGGGGTATAACCCCAAACTTCCTGAAGGATTTCCGAGCGCGAAAAAGCTTCTCCCGAGCGACTGACCAATAATTCTAGTAAACTAAATTCCATACCGGTCAGACGGATGCGTTCATCCCCCTTATAAACTTGGCGTTTATTGGTATCGATTTTAATGGAACCGATATGAATCACACCGGAGCTGGGAATCCCCGGGGCGCCATTTTTCTCTACCCGACGCAACACCGAACGAATCCGCGCCTCGAGTTCTTTGGGAGAAAAAGGTTTAACTACATAGTCATCGGCGCCCAATTCTAGCCCGGTAATTCGATCGGCCACATCCCCTAAAGCCGTTAACATAATGATAGGAATATCCGATTCTTTGCGGAGTTCCTGACAGACACCGTAACCGTCTAATTTCGGCATCATCACATCCAAAACCACTAAATCGGGTTCGGCGGTGCGGAAGGTTTCTAAAGCTTCCTCGCCGTCGGCGGCGGTGACGACTTCATAACCAATCATCGACAAACGAGTCTCTAAGATACGACGGATGCTGGCTTCATCATCAACAACGAGAATTTTTTCCTTCTGGTTCTCCAACTGAATTAACACTCCTTAGTTAAATAGTGTGATGAATTTTAAAGTTAAATAACGAGCGTTCCTGTTTATAGAATATCCTTTTGCCGTTATCATTAAGCCTAAATTTCCTATTTTATTTCTTTTATGGCAATTATCAATAACTTTATGGTCTTCCTTCCCCCATATCATACTTAATTAAATTTGACAAGAGAATTGATCCCCAAACCGCTTTTCTTCAACTTTTCTTAAAAAACATGGCGAAATCGCGAACAATATATATCTGTAGCGCTTGTGGGGCGGAATCTCCCCAATGGTTGGGAAAATGCCCCAGTTGTGACACCTACGGGACGCTAGAAGAACAAGTGACGGCTGGTGGCAATAATCCGGCGGTAAATCGCCCAGGATGGCAAAATAGTCGCCCAAATAACGGCAAAGGACAACGCAACCCGCAACCGCGCATCTCGGTTCGCTTCTCGGAAATTACCCAGTATGAACAGGAACGTTTTCCCTCTGGTTACGGGGAATTCGATCGCGTTCTCGGTGGTGGCATTGTCCCCGGTTCTCTTGTACTAATTGGCGGCGATCCGGGCATCGGCAAATCGACGCTTTTACTGCAAGTTACCAACCAACTCGCCCAAAGATTACCGCGCATCCTCTACGTTTCCGCCGAAGAATCGGGACAACAGATTAAACTGCGGGCTGCCCGTTTGGGGGTGGGAGTGGTTGCCGTGGAGTCGGAAAATAATGGCAATGGCAAGGAGAAAAAAGCCTCTGAATCAACCTCAGAACTCGATAATCATCTCTACGTTCTGCCAGAAACCGATTTAGAGGAAATTTTGCGAGAATTAGAATCTCTACGCCCACAGGTGGCGGTAATTGACAGTATTCAAACTCTTTATTTTGGGGCGTTAACTTCTGCACCGGGATCTGTCGCCCAAGTTCGCGAATGTACCTCCGCCTTGATGCAGGTGGCAAAACGGGAGAATATTACTTTATTGATTGTCGGTCATGTGACTAAAGAAGGGGCGATCGCCGGTCCGCGAGTTTTGGAACATTTGGTCGATACGGTGTTATATTTTGAAGGCGATCGCTATGCCTCCCATCGTCTCTTAAGATCCGTGAAAAACCGTTTTGGGGCAACCCATGAGATCGGTATTTTCGAGATGGTGGACCACGGTTTGGTGGAAGTGGAAAACCCCTCAGAATTATTTTTAGGCAATCGCGACGAATTTTCCCCTGGTACGGCGACGGTGGTAGCCTGTGAAGGTACACGCCCGATTGTGGTGGAGTTACAGGCATTAGTTAGCCCTACCAGCTATGCTTCCCCGCGAAGATCGACCACGGGCATAGAATACAACCGATTACAGCAAATTCTCGCCGTTTTAGAAAAGCGCGTCGGCATTCCTTTATCGAAATTAGATGCCTATGTTGCCTCCGCAGGAGGGTTGGGAGTGGAAGAACCGGCGGCGGATCTGGGAGTTGCGATCGCTGTTGTCGCCAGTTTTCGCGATCGAGTCGTGGATCCGCGCACAGTCTTAATCGGGGAAGTGGGATTAGGCGGACAAGTGCGCTTAGTGTCGCAAATGGAACTAAGATTAAAAGAAGCGGCTAAATTGGGCTTTAAACGGGCAATTGTCCCTAGAGGTCAAGTTTATCCCGAAGATGTGGGCTTAGAAATTGTTCCAGTCGGCAAGGTAATCGAGGCAATTGTCGCCGCAATTCCCCCCCAGCAGCGCTTTGGGGAAGATATGGAAGACGAGGAAGGGGAAGGGCAAGAATAACGGTACAATGCTAAAAAAGATTAAATTACTTGGGAGATTTTCACCATGTCTGTGTTAGCTGTTGCTGCTTTGGCGGGTTATCTGATCGTTTTTACCGGAATTGCCCTCGGTCTCTTTTTCGGTCTGCGCTCCGCTAAAATTATCTAGTATATAAACAGGAAAAAAGCTTTAGTGATCGGTTTAACTGGTCACTATTGCCCATTCTAGGGGAGATAAAAAATGACTGTTATTCCCGACTTAAAAACTCTCTACGAAATTGATGATTCTCTCTGGTTAGAAGAAACTATCGAACTCTTAAAAGCGAAAAGATTTGACGCTTTAGATTTAGAAAACTTAATCGAGGAATTAGAAGACTTGAGTAACGAGAAGAAGTTTCGTGTTGCTAGTTTTTTACAGCAAATTATTAGACATTGTTTATTATTACAATTTTGGACAAGGGAAAAAGAATATAATCAAGCTCATTGGCAAGCAGAGATAGTTAGTTTTAAAGATCAACTAAAACGTTATTTAACCACAAATCTTCGTAAATATCTAGAACAGGAATTTGAGCAAATTTACTTTGAGTCCGTGCGATATGTTCGTCAAAAAACCGATAATAAAGTCAACTTTCCTGATATTTGTCCCTACAGTTTAGAAGAACTTCTCGATCCTAATTGGCTACCATTCGACAATCAAGGAGATAAAAAATGACTGTTATTCCCGACTTAAAAACTCTCTATGAGATTGATGATTCTCTCTGGTTAGAAGCAACCATCGAACTCTTGAAAGCGAGAAGATTTGACACTTTAGATTTAGAGAATTTAATCGAGGAGTTAGAAGACTTGGGAAACGAAAAAAAGTTTCGTGTTGCTAGTTTTTTACAGCAAATTATTCGTCATGCTTTGTTACTGCAATTTTGGACAAGGGAAAGAGAATATAATCGAGGTCATTGGGAGTCAGAACTGGTAAATTTTCAAGATCAATTAAATACCTACCTAACGGCAAGTTTACGGAAATATTTAGAACAGGAATTTGATAATATTTATCAGAAGGCACTCCGTTATGCGAGAAAAAAGACTAACAATCAAGTCCACTTTCCCAATACTTGTCCCTACAGTTTAGAAGAACTGCTCGATCCCAATTGGCTACCATCTTACGAATAAAGGAGATGATAATGACTGTTATTCCCGACTTAAAAATTCTCTATGAAATTGATGATTCTCTCTGGTTAGAAGCAACTATCGAACTCTTAAAAGCGAAGAGATTTGACGCTTTAGATTTAGAAAACTTAATCGAGGAATTAGAAGACTTGGGCAGCGAGAAAAAGTTTCGTGTTGCTAGTTTATTAGAGCAAATTATTAGACATTTTTTACTCCTACAGTTTTGTACAGAGGAAAGAGCATATAATCAGGATCACTGGGAGTTAGAAATAGTCAACTTTCAAATTCAGCTAAAAAGACCCTTAACCACTAATCTCCGTAATTATTTACAAAATGAATTAACTAACATTTATGAAGATGCAGTTTTCTTTGTGCGGAAAAAGACTAAAAATCAAGTCAACTTTCCCGATACTTGTCCCTACAGTTTAGAAGAACTTCTCGATCACAATTGGCTACCACCATACGAATAAAGGAGATGATAATGACTGTTATTCCCGACTTAAAAACTCTCTACGAGATTGATGATTCCCTCTGGTTGGAAGAAACTATAGAACTGCTCAAGGCTAAAAAATTTGACGCTTTAGATTTAGACAATTTAATCGAGGAGTTAGAAGACTTGGGAAACGAAAAAAAGTTTCGTGTTGCTAGTTTATTAGAGCAAATTATTAGACATTGTTTATTATTACAATTTTGGCAATATGAAAGAACATATAATCGTTGCCATTGGCGTTCAGAAATCGTCAATTTCAAAAACCAGATCGACACTTATTTAACTACTAATCTCCGCAATTATCTCAATCAAGAATTACCTCGTATTTACCAGAAAGCCTTAAATTATGTTAGAGAAAAAACCGATAATCAAGTTAGTTTTTCTGGGGAATGTCCCTACAGTTTAGAAAATCTGCTCGCTCTCGATTGGTTCCCCCCAGAAAATGAATAAAGGAAAAAACGAAATGCTGAAAAAGTTTCTACGTTGGCTAATTATTGGGGGAACCTTATTTTTTGTTCTCAGTAACCTTAAAAATAACTGGGATAACGTTACCTCAGTTAGAATTGAAAATCATGGCTGGTTATTTCTTTTCTTGGCACTTGTAACCACCATTATCGCTCAAATTTGGGCAGGATGGGTGTGGACATGGATACTCAAAAGCTATCAACAACCGATTAAAACCTCCACAGGAATTGGCATCTATATGATTACCAATTTAGGAAAATATCTACCTGGTAATATCGGTCACTTTTATGCTCGTATCGTGGCAATTAATAAAGCAGGAAGTGATTGGGGAACCGCTAGTTTAAGCGTTTTATTAGAACTTTTATTACTGGTATGTGCAGCCTTAGCCATAGCAGTAATTGCTAGTGGTTTAGGTTGGATGAAGTCTAGCTCAAGTCTAGGGATACAGATATTAGTTTTAGGATTAATTTTAATCGGCATTCATCCCAATTTTTTAAATTATCCTCTCAAAATCCTTAGCCAAAAGAAAAAGATTGCTCAAGAACCTGTTTATCTAACTAAATATCCTCTTGTACCTCTCCTGGGTGAAACTGGATTTTTATTGTGGCGCGGTGCGGGTTTTATTTTAGCTTGGATGGTATTAAAAATGATTACCCCCGCTCAGATTTTACCCCTCTTAGGAACCTTTAGTTTTGCTTGGTTATTGGGTTTAGTTGTCCCTGGAGCGCCGGGAGGATTAGGAGTGTTTGAAGCTACAGTAATCGCACTTTTAGACACAGAAAAATTTCCCGCCGCTAACGTACTTGTCACCGTTGCTATCTATCGTTTAATTAGCATTCTCTCCGAAGTCATTGCCGCCGGAATCGGGACAAAATTAGTTAAAGATAAAGCCAAGTTTTTTGGTTAGCTTAGGGATATTATTCGGGTCTGTTAGCCCAATGTAACGCACCCAGAAGAAAAGTTTTGATCATTGTTAACCGAAGATAATTTTCTCAACTCCTAAAATCTATCTCCTCACTGCTAAATTCTGATGTAACATAGGATCAATAATCAGCAAAAATATGGATACTCCCACCTAGAGAGGCCGAAAAAATGACGATTGCCAAAAGCGACGAAACTGCCACCTCTCCGGCACTGATAGAAGAAGATTTCGAGGACTTCTGGGAACCCCCCCCACCCCCCACAGACTTAATTTTTGATGATGGTGAACCCTTGGAAAGCAACCGACACCGCATTGCCATGAATGTCTTGATTCGCTCCCTACAGCAAGGTTACGGCGAGCGAGACGACTTCTACACCGGTGGCAATATGTTTATTTATTTCAGCCGCGAACAGGCGAAAAATCGCGATTTTCGCGGGCCCGATTTCTTCGCTGTCCTCAATGTCGATGGCAGCAGAGAGCGACAGGGTTGGGTAATTTGGGAAGAAGAGGGACGTTATCCCGACTTTATCGTAGAATTAACCTCTCCTAGTACCGCCAGAACCGATAAAGTGCGAAAAAAAGCCATTTATGAGGGAACCTTCCGCACGCCAGATTATTTCATCTACGATCCTTTCGATGGCAATTCTTTACAAGGATGGCATTTAGGGGCCGACCAACGCTACCATTCTTTAGAACGAAACGAGCGCGGCTGGTTATGGTGCGAAACTTTAGGCTATTGGTTGGGAACTTGGGAGGGGACTATTGACCGAGAAACGGCAATTTGGGTGAGATTTTATGACCCGGAAGGCAATTTAATCCCCTTACCAGAAGAAGCGGCACAGGAGCAAGCGGCTGCCGCACAAGAGCAAGCGGCCGCAGCACAGGAGCAAGCGGCTGCCGCACAAGAGCAAGCGGCTGCCGCACAAGAGCAATTAAATGCTACTCAGCAAGCTCTGGAAGCGGAAAGACAGCGTTCTCAACGGCTGGCGGCTCGTTTGCGAGAAATGGGGATAGATCTATAGTATAGATGTATTTGTTTAGGTGAGGAGGTAAACTACTGGTGTTCCTCCTCGCTCAAAGTCGGTTAATTTCTCCTTTCACGGTTGAGGGAGCCTGCAATCCCAGTCTATTTGAAATCTAGCTCGACACCTGTTTGCTGCTGTGATTACCTTTTGGCCGGTGGGTAATTATTGATCAGATTTTCCTTTTATTCTTCCTTAAACAGTAAACAATAAACAGTGAACTGAAAACTCAAATCTGATAACTGATACCTGTCTCGGAGTCTCAACTAGGAAATTTATTTGGCACGACTACTTATACTTATATTACTTATATGTCTAATTTATCTTTGGGCGCGCAACCCCCCCTCGAATTTATCCCCCCTGACCTTAATCTCTTACTTTTAAAGGGATGTCAAATCTTTTTACCTCTCTGGTTACAAACTCAAACCAACTTAAGAGAAATTTCCGCCGCCAATCTAGAAACTTTAATCACATTTTATCAAAAAAGTCAAGAGAAAAAAGTCCGTTTACTGCTTGCCTTTCGTCATCCCAGTATTAACGATCCCTACTGTATGGCCTATCTTTTGTGGAAATTAGTACCCAAAAAAGCCCAAGAGTTAGGAATAAAATTAAACACTCCAATTCACGCTCATTTTATGTACGATCGAGGGATTCCTTTATGGGCGGGAGAAAGGGTAGGATGGTTATATTCTAAGTTAGGTGGCACACCAATTCAACGGGGAAAAGCTGATTTAATCGGATTGCGTTCGGCTCGTCGTTTATTATTAGAAGGAGATTATCCGTTAGCCGCCGCTCCGGAAGGGGCAACTAACGGACATAATGAGCTTGTGAGTGCGATTGAACCGGGTATTTCTCAATTGGCTTTTTGGGGGGTGGATGATGTCAGAAAAGCTAAACAACAGCAAGAAGTAATTATTTTACCCATTGGTATTCAGTATTTTTATCTGACTCCAGCGTGGCAAGAAATCGAGCAAATTTTAACTAATTTAGAAAACGATAGCGGTTTAGAACCCACCCCGAATTCATCCCGAGAAGAAAAGGTTTTATACGAGCGTCTTTTTCGGTTAGGAGAAAGATTATTATCCTTAATGGAGGATTTTTATCGAGATTTCTACTATCAATCTTTGCCTGTAGTACCTGCCAATGGTGATGATCCAAATGAAACCCTAGCCAAACGTTTAGCCAATTTATTAGATGTGGCCTTACAAACCGTAGAAAAGTATTTTAATCTTTCTCCTAATGGTAATGTAATTGATCGCTGTCGTCGTTTAGAACAAGCAGGATGGGAACGCATTTATCGGGAAGAATTAAAACCCACTCATTCTATTTCTCCCCTTGAATTAGGATTAGCTGATCGCCTGGCCGATGAAGCTAATTTAAAAATGTGGCACATGAGAATTGTCGAAAGTTTCGTCTCAGTAACTGGTTATTATGTCAAAGAAAAACCCACCGTAGAAAGATTTGCTGAGACAATTTTATTACTCTGGGATTTAGTAACAAGAATTAAGGGAGGTAATCCCTTTTTTCGTCCCCAAATTGGTCAACAAAAAGCGATAATAACTATCGGTAAGCCTATTTCTGTATCCGAGCGCTATGCCGATTATAAAAGCGATCGACGCTCGGCCGTAGCACAATTAACCCAAGATTTACAAACCAGTTTAGAAAGTTTAATTATTCATCAGTAGATAATTAGGGTTTACTGAAAAAGTCTCTTGGTGGAGTCAGTTATCAGTTATCAGTTATCAGTTATCAGTTCACTGAGAAAACACCCCACACCCCACACCCCACACCCCACACCAGGAAAAACTTTTTCAGCAGACCCTAGTATAGGAGATAGTACGGGAATCTGGAAAAACTCAATACCGAAAACCCTACCCCGGTAAGAGAATCTTTTATCTATCCTAAAAGTGTAGAGATAAACCAACATCTCTAGCGTTAAGAAAACTTCGGAGGTGACTTATATGGCACTTATACGTTGGGAACCTTTCAGAGAAGTAGAAAGCCTACAGAAAGAAATGAATCGCTTGTTTGACCGTCTTGTGCCGACTGATGTAGGCAATGGCGAAAAAATGGGGTTATCCTTCATCCCAGCGGCGGAAATTACCGAAACGCCAGAGGCAGTTCAGCTTAAACTGGAAATACCTGGTATGGAAGCCAAAGACCTCAACGTGGAAGTAACAGCCGATAGTCTGACCATTAATGGTGAAAGAAAATCGGAAATTAAAACCGAAGAAGAAGGATTTACCCGCACTGAATTCCGTTATGGTAAATTCCATCGGGTTGTTCCTCTACCGGTTCAGGTTGATAACAATAACGTGACCGCTGAATACAAAGATGGCATTCTCAATCTCACCCTCCCGAAAGCGGAAGAAGAAAAAAATAAAGTGGTGAAAGTGTCCATCAATCCTACCATTGCTCAATGATGTAGCACTCATTGTCTGGTCTTGAGCAAAAAGGTTAACCTAGTCTGATTAAACCAAAGCGGGAGTATCAAACCATACTTCCGCTTTTAGCTTCCATCTCCCTAACCCTTTAACTTAAAACTTCTAACACTGCTTGGGGTGATAATTTATCTTTAAACCAGATAACCTGAGCGGGTAGATTTTGAAATTTAACTCCAGCTTTTTCGAGATTTAACCGTTCCGATACGGCTAAAATTAGATTGTTTGCTTGGGCCGATTTAACCTGTAAAAATTTCTTTTGTAGGTATTCTGGTCGCCAATAACCAACAATTTCCAGGAGAAAAACGCGACCATCGGGATGCACTAAACGGAAATCGGGAATCATCACTCCTCCGGGTAAAGGCACTAAATCCACTTCCCTTTCTAGTTGCCATTCAGTTTTTAACTGTAACCAACGTTTAGCGAAAGATTCCTCTAACATACTATCGTAGGGTTTACCCGGAGAATAATGGGACACCAGACCACAGTTATCCTCTAGATTGAACTGTTGTTTTTTAATAGTTCCTGTATAGGAATCTTTATACTGTAATTGTGCCTTCAGATTCCAGTGAGTAACATGGAGTAAGGCAGGAATTAATTTAGCGATTTCAATGCCATAACGACTATTAGCTTTAAATAAACTGGTGGGACCATCGATAGTAATAGTAAATCCCGTGTCGGCATCCCCTTCGATATAAGTCATTAAACGAAATAGTTTTAGATAGCGAAAGAGATATTTATATTCCCCCGGATCGTTGCGGTGGACGTTGATGATTAAATAACTGGCCCGATAAAAAATACCTTGAATTTGCGAGAGGTTAAAACGATGGATTAAGTTTTCGGGGGTGGGAGCATCAAATTGAGTGAGAATTTTATTCTCCGCTAAATCAGCATAGAGTCCTTTTTCTAGAGCCACTGGAAAAATTTCTTGATTTAATTCTTGGCTGAGTTGCTGGGCAATTTTCTCCAGAATTAGCGATCGATTTTGGGGAATAGGAACAAAGTTAGCCGCTTGTTCAAAAACTCTTTTTCTTAATTCCTGCGGTTCTAAGGGACTAATAATCTCAAAGGTGGCAAAATGATTGGTTAATAGGTGAGCAAATCCCCGTTTAATTTTATAATCGGGACTGTCTCCCTCCAAGATTAGGAGTTTTTGGCTTAATTCCCCCTTAGTTGCACCGATACTTTCCTGAAAACAGCTGATTTGTTCTTGAGCGAGCGCCAGATAATCAGGAGCGATCGGTAAGCGTTTGGGAATAATTGTCTCGCCATTTTGACGGGAAATCAATAAATCGGTCGGTAACATGGCAAGCTAGAGAAGAATAGTCAGATGGGGAGAGGTGGGACGACAAGGAAAGGTCGAAAACCCAAAAATCCCCCGATTCTAACTATTTTGGTCGAGATAACGCTCTAAATCTTCGATCACACGGGTTAATTCCGCTTCTGTGGTTAAGCGTAGGCGATCGTCACGAACCGTTAACAAAACTTTAGCCGAAAAAGGATTCGGATAAATATTGGGATTACAAAACACTTCCAGAAACACATCACCAGTGTGCTGATATTCCAGCGGTTTTTGGGGTTGGGGTTTACCCCCACTAGAGGCATTACTGGCGATCGCTTTCAGGCGATCGAGTAAAATGTTAATTTCCCTTTGCAAATCCAGAGCAGCACTGGGACTGAAACGAAAAGTAACGGAACCTTGCAAGAGATTAAGAGTTAAAGGAATCATCGAAAAAATCAGGTTAAGAGAAAGCCTGCAGTTAATTATATTAATTTGGGGAAATTTGGGGAAATTGGGTTTTGGGGGATGGTTCAGCAAACAGTAATCAGTCAGGTTCTTCGTTACTAGGTCCGGTTCGATCGGGTGATCGCTAAATCATCCCTTATAACCCCGTCCATTGCATAAGCAGGAACCGAAAGGCCATCAGTGAACTGAAAACTCACCACTGATAACTCACCACTGATAACTGATAACTGATAACTGATAACTGAAGTTACCGACGCGGAACGAGATTAATCCGGCCTTCGTCCATTTCATCCATGAGTAACTCGAGGGCCTCGTAATCCACATCGGAAACGTAGCCAAGACGAGCGAGGAGTTCATTAATTCCGTTTTCGATTTCTGGCGTGATTTGACGATAATATAGGGCTTGTTCCACTAATTGGCGGATAGTCGGCTGGTTATCCACAATTTTCTTACTCTAGTTCAATAAATCTAGTTTCTGTATCCTGCTTTACTTTATTTCAGCAAAAATACCAGTATGATTCTGGGTCATCATCAGTCATTCGGGATTAGAGCTTAAACCTAACGACTTTCCCCTGATGTCCGCCCTAGTAAGCCTTGATCACTGTTCCTCTTTACTCCCCGGATCATTAGGTTAACCTAAAATTGGTTCCCCCCTACAGGGGTCAAGATTAAGAAAAGATTAATCTTTTCAAGAGAGAGGAAATTTATCAAGACCGGGGTTGCAAAATCAGAAAGTTAGGACATAATAGCGGTATCTGATTTCCAGTTAAAAGGTTCATTTATGAATTTAAAAGCCAAGCCATGAAAAGTCGCGTAAAAGTCCCAGAAATAGCTCTATTTGAGCCAAGTGGCTATATTACCGCCGCTAACGTCCTAGAATTTCAAGAGCAGCTCAGCAATCTGGTTAACCAGAGTCGCTCTATCACTTTTCTCGTGGATATGAGTAGGGTGGAATTCCTCGACAGCGCTGGATTAATGGCTTTAGTTACCGCCTTTCGTCTGGCTCAAAGTCAAGAAAAATCCTTCAATATCTGTTCCATTCCACCTTCAGTCAAGATTATCTTTGAATTAACCCAACTAGACCGAGTTCTCTCGATTTTCCCTAGCCGTGCTGACTTTGATCCTGTTATCACCCTCCCCCAAGCGGCGTAAGCAGACAAAAAAATAGTGTTTCTCGCCGCAATTTCTCGGCTACAATCTCAATTCTACCCGTAAATAACCTCTTGACCGGGCAGATTGCCATTTGTACAACCGACTCCTCAGGACAACAATTTTTCTCAAGGAGAGCCATTATACTGTTGAGATGGCTCTCCTCTTTTTGGGATATTATTTCCGGGGACAAACTACCCTACACTTGTTCGGAGCAGATTACAAAAGACTGTCTGTTAAGAAATTCCATGACTTTAGTGATGACAGAGGGGAAGGGGGGCAAGATGGTAGATAGGTAATGAGTAGTAATTTCCTAGAATCCATGACAGTCAACAATCTCCAGTATGCTTATTTTCCCGGTTGTGTCGCTCAAGGTGCCTGTCGGGAACTATATTTATCCACGGCAGCCCTGACGGAAGCTTTGGGGATTAATTTAGTCGAACTCAAAAAAGCTGCCTGTTGTGGTTCGGGAACCTATAAGGAAGATTCGCAACTCTTGGAAGATGCCGTCAATGCGCGTAATATTGCCCTAGCGGAAGCCCTCAATTTACCCCTGTTGACTCACTGTAGCACCTGTCAAGGAGTGATCGGTCATGTGGATGAGCGCTTGAAGGAAGCAAAGCATAATAATCCCAATTATGTTGAGGAAGTTAATAATTATTTACAGAAAGAACATTGTTCCCCCTACCAAGGTACGACAACGGTTAAGCACCTACTCTGGGCAATTGTGGGCGATTATGGCTTAGATAATCTGGCGGCCAAGGTGATTCGTCCCTTATCGGGCTTAAATTGTGCCGGTTTTTATGGTTGTTATCTCCTGCGGGCCCAGGATACTCTCCCCTACGATAATCCTTTTCAGCCGGAATCCCTAGAAAATGTCTTTCGGACCGTGGGGGCGAATCCGATTTATTATCAAGGACGCACTCAATGCTGTGGTTGGCCCCTGTCCAGTTATGCCACCACCCAATCGTTCCAAATGGCAGGAAAACACATTTTAGAGGCGATGGCAGCGGGGGCCGATTGTTTAGTCACCCCTTGTCCTTTGTGCCATCTTAATCTTGATTCCCGACAACCGGAAGTGGCAAAAGTGATCGGTCGAAGTTTAGGTTTACCCGTGTTACATTTTTCCCAATTGGTTGCTTTAGCGGTGGGAGTCAGTCCCGATCGTTTAGGATTAGATCGACACATCGTTTCGACCAAATCCCTCTTAAAGAAATTGGGGTTTTAGAACTCAATCAGGAGTGTTAGCAATGGATTGGTTAAAAAGAATTTTTGGCTTAGATAAACCGGCCAATGCCGCTAGTGCGATCGCAGGGAAGGCCGCTGCTGCCGGTATTCCCCCCGAAAGAGTGGGATTAGACGGAAAATACGACGAAAGCGGACTAGCTAAACGAGTAGTTTTAGCTTTTGACGAGACACCGGATTTAGCTGATGAAGACAAATTGTGGGTCGCCCAAACTGGTAGTAAAGTTGTACTAAAAGGCAAGGTTTCCAATCAGGCGACTTTAAATAAAATGGTTGCGATCGCCAGTAAAGTCCATGGAGCAACCAGCGTCGATACCAGTCAAGTAACTATTGGGTGAAGTCGAACGGCTATATTCCCCGTGAAAATTAACCACTAAGTAGGTAGGTGTTAAAAATTGTCAGATTCCCCCTTATCCCTCTTCTGTCAGAGGGGTAGATTTAGAATAGAGATAAAGGCTCCGAAAGCGATAGGTGGTATATGGTTAAGCCACCCGTTCCCTAGAGTGACAGAAGAGGGATAAAATCCCAATACGCAGTTTAAATACAGTACAGCTTGAGATGAATTATGAATTATGAATTATGAAGTGGGGAGAAGGGGAGAAGGGGAGAAGGGGAGAAGGGGAGAAGGAGTTTGAGCATTTGTACTAAAAATCCCAATATACGGATCGGGATTGCTTTTTATCTCTAGGTTGTTGTTAGGTGATTGCTGACTGATTAATAATGGTTGAATGTTAATCGGCTTTTCCTTTTAAGGAGACGAAATCGGGACTATGAGAATTACTATTGTCACCATTTTGCGGGGGATGAAAACGATTTCTCACTTCGGGGGGAGTGGGTAAACCCTGTTTCATTTCCGCCACTTTTAAGAGGATCAAATACTCATAAAAAGCTTGCAAAGTACACCAGGCAAAACCAGCTTTACCATCGAGAATTCCCGCCAAGATAAAATACATATAAAACCAACGAAGCAGCGGACGAAAAGGCAATCGTAGAGATAAATCTTTTAAAGCTCTCCGTCTATCTACTTCGGTTTCACCAAAAAATAAATTTTTCCAACTAACATCACCGTTAGCCAACTGATGTAGGGTTTCTGCTGCTTCATCGGTAGAGTAACGATTATGTTTTTCAATCCAACGACTTAAACCTTTACTACAGGTATAGTGGGGATAGGTTTCTTGTAAAAAAGAGGTTTTTCCTCGACATTCTTCTCTTTCCGTGTGACCATAATCGCTAAACCAGACTTGATCTTTTCTAAATAGACGCATTTGATAACGGGGATACTGGGTGCTGCGACGGATCCAAGTTCCCATAAACATAACTCTTTCGGCCACATAAAAACCGGTAAATTCTGTCTGTTGAGTGGCCAGCAGACATTCTGCGTAGAGTTGGGGTGTCATCCGTTCATCTGCTTCGAGAATATAAATCCAATCGTATTTAGTCTCAATATTTTCTAGCATCCAAGTTCTTTGTTTACCATGACTCTCGAATTGATGCTGAACCACGCGCACTGGATAACGAGAAGCGATCTCTACAGTGCGATCGCTACTGTAGGAGTCAACCACAATCACATCATCGGATAGAAGTGCCGATTCTACACAGGCGGCAATATCAATTTCTTCGTTATGGGTGAGAATGTAAATGGAAAACATAGATATATGGTGTTTGATTATACGAAACCCGATCGAGCATTAGTCCTATTTTGTACCAGAAAAAGCGGAATGAAAACCAGTTTATAGAAGAGATTTTCTCAAAACTATCAGACTGCGCTCATTTTACCCTTGATCGCTATTTTGTCAATATTTCTTAAGTATTACTTGAAAAATTCTTTACCTAAGCTTGTGGCGACCGGCGGTGAGCTATTCCCCACCATGAGATAATAGACGGTGCTTTATGTCTTCAGTAATTTTCGATGACTGCTGTTTCCGAGTGTTTTCGTTCTCTCCGTTCCCAGGGGAATTGTGCCTTAATTCCCTTTATCACTGCTGGTGATCCCGATTTATCTACCACTGCCCAAGCTTTACGCATTTTAGACCGGGCAGGGGCCGATCTGATCGAGTTGGGGGTTCCCTATTCCGATCCTCTTGCGGATGGTCCGGTTATTCAAGCGGCGGCCACCCGCGCTTTAAATCGGGGTGTCAAGTTGGAAGATGTGCTAGAAATCGTCAAAAATGCCCAGGGAGAGGTGAAAGCTCCCATTATTCTCTTTACTTACTATAATCCCATCTATCATCGCGGGATAGATGTCTTTTTAGACCAAATAAAAGCAGCCGGGGTGAGTGGTTTGGTGGTTCCCGATTTACCCCTAGAGGAAGCGGAAAGTCTGCTGCAACCGGCTGCCGCTAAGGGAATTGAGGTGATTTTATTGGTAGCGCCGACCAGTCCCCCGGAACGAATACAAGCGATCGCACTGCAATCTCAAGGTTTTATTTATTTGGTTAGTGTCACGGGAGTGACGGGAATGCGGAAGCAAGTGGCCACCAGAGTGGAGGAATTGCTCGATTCTATCCGTTCTGTCACCGATAAACCCGTGGGGGTAGGATTTGGCATTTCTGACCCGACACAGGCACTACAGGTGAAAAACTGGGGGGCTGACGCAGTAATTGTCGGCAGTGCCATGGTTAAACGTCTAGCCGATAATTCCCCCAGCGATGGGTTAAAATCCCTCGAAGAATTCTGTCGTAGTTTAAAACAGGCGATTCAGTGAGGGATAAGGAGTTAGTGGATGCGGATTAGAGCGAGCGTTCATGTCTTCTCGTTCTGAATTCGTTCAATTTCATCTAGCGCTTTTTTCGCCCGGAATACAGCCCGGAGATAGGCGATCTGGCTCTCCCACGCCGATCGGGGTAGAATGGGGGGGATAGGGTTCGGGTTCTCGTTCATGGTTAGATTGTGGGGGTGAGTACGGGGGTTTTGTTTTGCCAGCTTTCTGGCCATTGGATCGCGTCGGCACTGAAGGCGAGGGGATCATTGGCTAGGGGAGAATAGAAGGGTTCTTCTACCAGCGCGAATTGGCCGTTATCGAAGGGAATTCCCGCTGCAGGGCGATCGAGGTAGAATCTCTCTCGGATTCCCTTCTCCGCTTGTTTTAATGCTCGGTGGTGACAGTAGGGATTGTTCCCCCGGCGATCGAAGAAAACATGAGCCGTCCAACTACAACCACCGCGGCAGAGTTCGGCGAATTCACAGGTTTTACAAAATCCCCAGAGATGATCGGTTCCCTTCGGGGTTCCCGCACCGAGGTTGAAGCGCAGTTCTTCGGCCTCTTCGATAATCTGGCGCAGGGAGCGATCGCGGATATTGCCCCCGGTATAGGCTGCGGTGGGAAGGGAGGGACAGCCTTTGATCGCTCCGTCGGCCTCGATACCCAGTGCCGCCAGTCCGGCACTACAGCCCTGCCAGAATGTCCACGCGTCCCCTCCCCGCAATAAACGTTCGTAGGGGCCGTAATAGCCGATATTGTTGCCTGGTTGTACGTCTACCCCCTCGCGTCGCGCTTGCTCGGTGACACGGGCGACCATCGGGTATAGTTCTAGGAGTTCGTAGGGTTGCAGGAGAATCTCCGAGTTATCGGCGGCGTTCCCCATCGGGACGGTTAACTGGATCTGCCAGGCAAATACGCCCGCATCGCGGATTTTTTCGTAGATTCGGGGGAATTCGGGGGCAGAAAGACGATTTATCTGGGTATTGCAACCGAAGGGGATACCGGCTTGTTTAAGGTGGCCCATGGTGCGGAAAGCCCATTGCCACGAACCGGCTTTCCCCCGCAGGCGATCGTGGGTAGTTTCTAATCCGTCCACGGAGACGGATACGACTTTGATCCCCGCGTCTTTCATCTTTTGGGCGGTGTCGAGGGTGATGCCGTAGCCGCCGGTAGTGACACCGCAGATCATGCCTGCGTCGGTAATCGCCCGGGCGATATCGAGCCAGTCGGGACGGAGGAAGGCTTCTCCCCCGATCAGGGTAACTTCTTTGATGCCCACTTCGGCCAGTTGACGGACGAGATCGAGGGCTTCTTCAGTGCTGAGTTCGTGGCTACGGGTGTGGCCGGCGCGGGAACCGCAATGTTGACAGGCGAGGTTACATTTTAGGGTAATTTCCCAGACGGCGTAACTGATGCGACGGTATTCGGTCATTGGAATTATTCTATGTTTATGTTTAGGAACCAATCACGCAGATAAGGAGAGCCGTATATTTGGTGTTTGTTCAGCCATCCCCCGACGATCGCTTTTAAGTCTTCTTCGGTTAAGTCTTTGAGTTCGTCATCGTTAGCGATTTCGTCCAAAACCTTTAAACGAAAATCGGGATCGGTTGCTAGTTTTTCGGTAAAGTTCGGGGTGCGATCAAAAGACATAATTAGCTCCTTACAAGTTTAATACTCGATAAAATTTATGAGTCGGTTGGAATTAGAAATCCACGAAAGGATCTGCCGGTAATCCGTAGATCGGTCGAACGATTCTGTCGTCCTATAGAAGTAGATCGCGCGTCGGTGGCCCACCATACAACATTATGGGGGGCCACCGAAAACTGCCGATAAATCCACCGGCGACCGCCGCTAGATCTTCCTCGCTTAAATCTTTAATTTCTTCGTCGGGGCGATCGGACTCTAGAAGTCGTGCGGTGTATTCCTCGAATTCCTGTGGTGTGAAATCGAACCCCGCAGCTTTGACGATCTCGCTACATTCTTCTTTGCTATTCACCGATTGGATTCGGGAACGGAAGGATTGATCGGAAGCAACTTTTTGATAAAAAGCGTGAACTTGTTCGAGAGCCATAAGTTAACTCCTGTTAGAATTTGATAAAAGACAACAAGCGTCAAGATAAATTCGCATTCGGGCTGTAGATAATTCCGAGAGTGATGGGAGGCCAATTTATTATTCCCAGTCTTGTTGGTGAGGATAATATACCGCCTTGAATGTTTCGAGTCTCGAGCGCGCGATTGATCGCAGTTTCGAGAGATTCTTGAAAAGAGTTCACCTGTAAATCGGAAATATGAATTTTAGCCATGGTAATTAGACTCCTATTTAATAGGGTTAAGATTCGGGTTCGGCAACCTTCACGAAAGTTTCAGAAGGGTTATAGTTGTCAGTGACAACCTGCGGACAGCGCAGACAAGCGGCTTTTCCTTCCTGTAACCACCAGCGACAGTTTTGCCGGATTCGACAGGGGGGAAGGGTATCGGTTACTTCTGCGAGTCCCCGTGCCACCCGGTGCGCGAGGCGACAATCTTTCCCATCGAAATGAACGCATTCTTTTTCCGCGCAGGACGCGGCGAAGCGGAAGACTTCGGTGGGGGTGACGGGTTGAGCGAGTGCGAGAATTTCTGGGGTGACAGGTTGTATTTCTGGAAGATAGGCGACGCGGGGTTCCTCGACGGTTCCCGCCGCAATCCCGAAAATCACGCTATCTGGGGAATTTTCTCGCGCGCTAGGACAGAGTGTAGATTTCTGCATGAAATTAGCTTCCATTTTTACTGTATATCCGCTCTCATTCCAACTGTCATTCCACGCGTCATATATAGACTACCGCCACTTATACGACGAGTATCGAGCGCTCGTTCGACCGCTACTTTAATCAGGCTTATCCTCGATTCTTCGAGATAAATAAGCGAAGACTCACGGTCATCAGACTGTAGATTAACGATAGAAATTTTAGCCATTGGTATTCTCCTAAGTAGGTGGGTGGAATTAAATATAAGATGAACGTAGGTTGGGTTGAGAAACGAAGCCCAACACCCGCATGGGTTACGCTACCGCTAACCCATTCTACAAATAATTGTGCCTCCCTACTTATTACAGCCTAATTCAAAAAGTATCCGAATTTAATGAATCCAATAATACCCTTGCCGCCACCTATACGACGAGTATCGAGCGCGCGTTCAACTGCTGTTTTAATTAGTTCCGTTTCCCCAAGAGGGAGGCGGGAAAATTTAGACTCGTTAGCGTTTAGATTAGCAATGGAAATTTTAGCCATTAAGATTCTCCTGTAATAGATAGCGTCAATATTTTGAAACCTTGAGGTATCTGCTCTCCCGACTTTGGGGTTAAAAGTGTATGACCAGATAGAATTTGGCGACATGGCGAGCACTGAAAGCCTTGTGGCAAAAAGGACAAGCAGGTTTTATCACCCTATACTCAGAAGAGCCGAGGTATCAGAGGAGAATTTCAACAAATATTATCTCCTCTAATAATTTTTCAAGTAGGCAATTTAATTGTAACCTTTACGTCTACACCAAAAATTTCAAACTCTATCGTTATCGTTATATCTCCACCGACTATATTTTTTACCTGATCTTCCGTTAGATCGTTGATTTGATCTCTTAAGGCCAAAGAATCTATTACAGGACTCAGATCATTTACTTGCAGTTTAGACATTAGAGTTTTTCTCCTTATGAGCGCAAAAAAGTAGTTAACTGGAGACTAGGCTTGTATCACCTGTCTGCTTTAAGATTAAACGCTATCCAAATAGATTGCAACCCCTCGCAAAGGTTTTTTTGGAACATAAAAAAGCTAATTAAGTTTAATTGGGGGAAAAGAAATTAACTGAAAAACGAATTATTCTTCCAGCAGACTTTATACTAAACCCTTGTATTGACCCATGATACGAAATCCGTTGAGTATAGGCTACATATCAGGACAGGCAAAAGGCAACCCCCCCTTGCCCCCCCGACGTCGGGGGGGTTGGGGGAAGAAATAATCAGTCTTTAATAACTGGATTTAGTATGATACGTCAAACATAAATAAGTTATTTATGTTCAAAATTCCTAAAAAACCTAAAGTCATACCAGTGACTTTAGTAAAACAATCCGTAGGTTGGGTTAAACGAAGTGCAACCCAACACACCAACACATAACATGAAGAATAATAGGGGGATGATGTTGGGTTTCCGTTGTCAACCCCACCTACCAGATCGGCGATCGCACTAGGCTAAAGTGGACGAACACTTCCGTACGGTTGTTTATCTTGATGCTTACTACGATTACCACCAAAGATAGCTTTAATATCCTCTTCAGTCAGGGATTTTAGTTCTTCATCGTTGGCGATTTCTTTTAAAATCAGAGAATAGTCACCAAGATTATTCTCTAAGTTAGAACTTTTACACTTCTCTTGTTCACAAGACATTACGAGACTCCTATTTTGCCAAAAATACAAAAATAGATTATAGCAAAGACACGGAGCCATATTTGGGTTTTATAGATGCTCTCGCTAAAAACCCTCCTAGAATCGAAGCCAGTTCACGCTCGTTTAAATCTTGAACTTGATTTTTTAAGCATTCTGATTCTAAAAGTTGACAAGTAAAGTAAAATAATCCGTAGGTTGGGTTAAACCAAGTGCAACCCAACACATAACATGAAGAATAATAGGGGGATGATGTTGGGTTTCCGTTGTCAACCCCACCTACCAGATCGGCGATCGGCCTTCTGTAAAACCTCTGCCGTAACCGACTCGCTTAGATAATACTCCCCGTAATTGTGACAGATATCCGCAGGGACTTGTTTTAAAATCACGATACAATTATCCCTCTCTAAAGTAACGGTAACAAAACTCGATCGAGTCGTACCATATTTACAGATCACACATTCCATAGTTCTTATCTTCCCTTGCTACGTTTGCGGGGTGAGTATTACCCACCCCGTCCACAATTAATTACTGAACTCGTATTTTATCTCTTGAATCTTCTCTTTCATCCAGCCGTTAAACAACTCGACACGGATTTGCAAAGCCAACTCCTCGGTTAATTTTGGCTTAAGGATTTCCTCAACGAAAATCAGGTGAAAACCTCGATCGCCTTGCAGCGGTTTCAACAATCGAGAAGAGTCCGATGCGAAAATTGCGGCCGAAAGATTCGGTCGTAAATCCTTACGGTAAACAGTACCGCGATAACCTCCCTTGCGTCGTAATTCCACATCCTCGATATAGCGGTGCGCTACTTCCTGAAAGCTGATTTCCTCCTCCTGAATCGATTCATACAACTCCTCCGCCATCGCCTGATCTGCTAACACCACCTCGTAGATCACCGCGCCGGTATAATCTAGCTGGTGTTCCACAAAATAGGATTCAATTTTGTCTGCGAAAAGATGTTCGGTTAATTTACCCGATAGTAAACTGAATTGAACTATCGCCTCGAAATCGTCTAGGGATAAGCCCTGTTTTTGCAACCAATTCCATGTATCTTTGGCGTTATGTAATCCTTTGGCGAGACGGAATTGATCGGCCGCCTGTTGTAACTCGGCAGTCGTGTTTTTAATCCCCGCTGCCGTCGCGGTTTCGGTGATGATTTTCCGAGCGATAATTCCCTCGGCCATTTCGGGAAGTTTACCCGATAGCTTAAGCTGTTCGATAAGGTCTTGATTGGTGATGGTGATACTATGGGACATAATGACTCCTGAAACAGTTATGGGAAATTAATTTCCTACTTGAGATAGGCAAGAGGGTTAGGGAGGGGTGTAAGTAATTTGGCTTCGATACCTAAAAAAACTACAGTTTTAACCCGTCTTTTTGCAGATCCTTAAAGGGATCGAGGATGTAATCGATCACCCGACGCTGACGAACGATCGCTTCTGCGGTAGCCGTATCTCCCGGATTGAGGGGAATACATTGATTTCCCTTTTGAATACAGGAGCGATCGAGTTGAATTTCTAGCTCGAAAACGTTAATTTTTCCGTTTGGCGTTTCCTTTTCGATCGCCGTCGGTGATTTCTTGGTGATCTTGCCGCCGATAATGCCGTAATCCTGAAAAGGATAGGCATCGAACTTGACTTTTATCGGCATACCGGCGCGGAGAAATTGACTTTGATCTGTGGGCATTTCTGCCTTGAGAATAAACCGCGATCCCTTCGGTGCTATCTCCGCGATCCGCGTTCCTGACTGCACCACCGCACCTGCGCGTTTAATCGGTAATGAAAAGATCGTACCGTCGGTATTCGCCTTTAAAACCCTCTGACTTAGTTGGATTTGGAGCGCTTGCCGTTGGCTCTCGCTTTGGGCGATTTCCGATGCCAGTGTTGCGATCTCCGTTTCTAGATTTTTAATCTGCTCCTGTATCCTTAAGAGTGCCAACTCGTTGGAATGGCGGAGACTTTGATAACCCCGCTGCCGCTCCTGTAATTGCAGACGCGCTTGGGCGATATCCGCGCTCGTTTGTTGACTCGTCTGACGGTAGGTGCTTTCTAATTCCGCTAGTTTGTGTTGATTTTCTTTTACCTCCGCTTTTCCCCGCTCGTAGAGTTGTTGGCGCTCCTTGGCATTGTCCTCGCGCTCGATGAATTGCACCTCCGATATCGCGCCATCCTCCCACGCTTTTCGGTAGCGCTCGACTTCTTTTAAAGCCGTTTGATAACGACTTTTGAGAATCGGATAATCGGTTTGACTTTGTGCGAGGGCGGTTTTCGCTTGATTTACTCGCGCTTGTTGTTCTTCTAGGGATATTTTCGCTTTCTTGATTAATGCGTCCACATTCTCCCGCGCTTGCTCGATCGAGGCTTCTTTTTCCGCTGCTGCCGCGCGATTTTGTTGGCTTTGGGTGGTTAAAGAAATCTCTAACTGACTTTTGACAAGTTTCTGTTGGGAAAGACGACTTTTTTGTCCTTCTATTTTCTCCTCGATTTGTTGTATTTCCTTGCCGATTAAAGAGGAATCTAGGGTTAAAATTGGTTGTCCTGCTTTCACCTCTTGGCCTTCACGGACATAGATTTTTTCCACTTCTCCTGCGGTGATTGCGTCGAGTTTGACTGTTTCCCCTTGGGGTTCCAGTTTTCCTGGGCCGACACCGGTTTCATCGACTTTTGAGAATATCGCCCAGGGGAGAATGATCGAGACGAAAATAATCAGAAAATAGAGTAAACCCCGCGTCCAGGGTAGGGGTAAAGTATCGATCAATTCCTTGGTCTGGAAAGACCAGTTATCACGCTCTCTGTCTAGATTGGTTGTCATAGTTATTCACTCAATTGATTAGAGTTCAAATTACGGTAAATACCGGGACGGGACATTAATTCTTTGTGGGTTCCTTGATCGACTAATATCCCTCGATCGAGGACGAGAATCATATCTGCGTTCCGTACTGTAGAAAGACGGTGAGCAATAATCACCATTGTGCGATTCTGCCGAATTTTCTGGAGATTATTTTGTATGATCTGCTCTGATTCTGTATCGAGGTGGGAAGTGGCTTCATCGAGGATTAAAAGCCGCGGTTCTCCCATCAACGATCGAGCGATGGCGATCCGTTGTCTCTGTCCCCCGGAAAGTAGTCCCCCACCCTCGCCGATTTGAGTTTCATAACCCATTGGAAGCGATTGGATAAAGTCATGAATTCCCGCTAATTTCGCCGCCTCGACCACATTTTCTAGGGGGCGATCAGGATGTCCTAAACTGATATTTTCCCGAATCGTAGAACCGAACAAAAATGTATCTTGATCGACGACTCCCACCTGTTGCCGTAGGGAACTGAGGGCGATCGTATTCAGATCGTAACCGTCGATCGAGACTTTACCGTCGGTGGGAGGATAGAGGCCGATCAGTAATTTCGAGATCGTGGTTTTTCCCGAACCGCTCCGACCGACGATGGCGACAGTTTGACCGGGTAAAATCTCAAAACTCAGGTTTTCTAAAACATTGCGATCGCTGTCAGTATGGTAGCGAAAGGTGACATTTTCAAAGCGAATATGTCCCTGTAATTCTGGGAGAAACTGACGGGAAAGTTCCTCTAAATTCTCCTCCGGCTTTGCGTCTAGTACATCGTTAATGCGCTCGACGGCGATATTGACTTCTTGAAATTGCGTCCAGAGAACGGTTAAGCGTTGAAAAGGCGCGATGATCTGGGCAAAAAGCATATTAAAGGCGATCAATTGTCCGATCGATAATTGATTTTGAATCACTAGATAGGCACCGAAACAGAGTAACCCTGTCGTCGCTAAAGATTCGATCAGATTACTGAATATCTGGAGATTATTGCCGATGATCTGCCCGGAGAAATTTTTCTTGACCTCCACCGAGAAAAGGTCTTCCCAGTGCCAACGGGTCGATCGCTCTGTGGCGGTAGATTTGACGGTACGAATACCGGTTAAAATCTCGATCAGGTAACTGCTTTCTTTAGCGATCGCCTGAAAAATATCCCGGGATATTCGCTGCAGAAAAGGGGTAGAAATTAACGCCAGCAGAAGGAACGGTGGCACGATCGCTAAACTGATGAGGGCTAATTGCCAGCTATAGCGGAACATCACCGCCACATACACGAAAACTGTTAATAAGTCAAGTAAAATGGAGAGAGCTTCCCCAGAGAGAAAACGCTGAATCTTGCGATTTTCCCCGACGCGCGAGATAATATCCCCCACATAGCGGGACTCGAAATAACCGAGGGGAAGGCTGAGGGTATGGCGGATAAAACCGGTGATTAATGCCGTATCGATGCGATTAGCGGTGTGATCGAGGAGATAGGCGCGTAAACCGGTAATTGCTACCCTAAAAACCCCGAAAATTAGCGCACCGATCCCCATCGCCCAAAGGGTAGTTAAGGACCCCTGCACGATCACCCGATCGAGGATTAACTGGGTGAAAATCGGCGTAATTAAGCCGAATATCTGGATAAAAAGCGAGGCGACGAAAATTTCCAGCAGCACGAACCAATGGGGTTCCAGTAAGCGATAAAACTGCCAGAGAGAGGTTTTATCCTCTTTCGTGTCCCGAAATTTCTGGTTCGGTTGCAGCAGCAGGGTGAATCCCGTCCATTTACTGGCGAATTCGGCACGACTTAGGGTTAATTGCCCGATCGCTGGATCGCCAATAATCACCTGTTTGGGGGTAATTTTCCAGATCACAACGAAGTGTTTGCCTTCCCAGTGAGCGATCGCCGGTAGGGGCTGTTTCCCTAATCCCTCTAGAGTCGCTTTTACCGGACGGGTGGAGAGGCCGATATTTTCCGCCGCGGTGATCAGTCCCTTCAGGGATGCCCCGTCGCGGTTGACGTTGGCCATTTCCCGCAAACGGTTGACGCTGATTCTTTTGCCCCAATAACGGGCGATCATGACTAAACCGGCCGCCCCGCAATCGGAGGCGGACTGTTGCTCGAAGAAGGGATAACGGCGGAGGGATTGCCCGATCCAGTGACCTAACCGCTGCGCCGGAGAGGGGAAATAGGCTCGATCGCTTTTTTTGTCCGTTTCTTCTGTCTTCGTCCCAAGAAGTTGGTCAATTTCCCGCGCCCGTTGTAGTAATGTTTTTTTCAGGGCGGGGTGTTTTTTCAGG
Source organism: Microcystis sp. M015S2 (assembly GCF_020245945.1). Lineage (NCBI taxonomy): Bacteria > Bacillati > Cyanobacteriota > Cyanophyceae > Chroococcales > Microcystaceae > Microcystis > Microcystis sp. M015S2. The sequence continues at coordinate 7,297 of NZ_JADBTX010000008.1, read as the reverse complement.
ATCGGCTTCAGGGCGGACTCGGGGATAAGAAGTAGTTCCGCCTTCGCCGAGACTCGAACCGAGTAGGGAAGAAAACCCGATCGGGGAAAGAGGGAGAATTCCCCGAAAAATTCGCCGGTTTTGAGCGCAATCATCTCTTTTTGCTGGGAGTTCGCTATACGAACTTTGCCGCGAACCACTAGGTATAATCCGGGCTGTAGGGGCAGTGTACCTGCTTCGGGAGAGAGGGTGATCGCCGTTTTCTGGAGACTCCGCCACTGGGTTTCGGACAGGAATTCCGGCCACGGATTGACGAGGCTGTGAGTATCGAGCATAGTTGTTTTAAGCTTTGGCTGAAGGAGAAAGATCGACGATGCGGAGCGGCTGTAGCTGTTTGCGGAGGCGATTGATGTGGGTGGGGGTGAGTGCGACCCCGAATTCTTTCTCTAGATGCCGCGCTAACCAAACTCCCGACCATCGCTTAAAGGAATAGCCGAAATCCCGCGGGGATTTAGTAATCAGTTCCCTCAGGCGATCGAGGTAAGGTTGATCAACTTTTGAAGGGCGACCGCGGCGGTATTTCTGCCAGCGATCGATCTTGCCACTCTCGGCGATCAGTATCCATTTACTAGCGGTGGCGGCAGTACAATCGAGAAGCTTACGGATCTCGCCCTGGGATTTGCCCTCGTCAGCGAAAAGAATGATTTGAATCCGTTTGCGATCGATATCGGGGATATTTGGTTCTGTTAAGATTTCGAGAAGTTGCTGACGTTGGGGTGGGGATAGATATTTACCGGCGCTTGATGACATAGTCTTTGCAACTATAAGTAAAAGCAGACAGCAGCAGGTCGGAGCGTTGAGGCAAGAAAGTTGTACTAAGTTGTACAATGGGCTAAATTGCTTGTGCAACGATCTCTTTCGCTGTCCTTAAATTCTTATTTTGGCTGCGAAAGTAAACATTATGCAGTTTATCAAATCCGACATTCCGCACATCTTCATATACCTTTATATATTTTTACATTCCCCAGGATGTTTTGAGGAAAAATCTTCATTGTAGAAACTACTATTGAGAACATTTTCAATAATTGATTTTTCTGAGAAAAAAAATTACAATTCTTCACATTAATAAAAATCAATCATTGTAGCTATTGAATGTTAAGAAGTGCGAAAAGTGGGTAAATTGTTTTTCTCTCGACCGATCAAACCTCTCTAACACCTAACCCCCATCACCCCATCTCCCTATCTCCCCGCTGGCCACTGATAACTGATTGCCAACTACTCAAAATCGTTATGACTATGATATAGTTGTTAAGGAATGTAAAAATAGTTGCATTTTCCCAAAAACTAGATTAAGGAGATTAAAAGTATGACCGCCGAAGGTTGCTTAAGAGTCGGACAAGCGGCGCCGGATTTCACCGCGACCGCCGTTTTCGATCAAGAGTTCAAAACCATCAAATTGTCGGATTATCGGGGTAAATACGTCGTTTTATTCTTCTATCCCCTCGATTTTACCTTTGTTTGCCCCACGGAAATTACCGCTTTCAGCGATCGAGTTAGCGAATTTAGCAGTATCAACACCGAGATTTTAGGGGTGTCCGTCGATAGCGAATTTGCTCACCTAGCATGGATTCAAACCGAGAGAAAATCCGGTGGTGTGGGGGATGTGGCCTATCCTTTGGTGTCGGATCTGAAAAAAGAAATCAGCACCGCTTACAATGTTCTTGATCCTGATGCGGGGGTATCCCTGCGCGGTCTCTTTATCATCGATAAAGAAGGTGTTATCCAACACGCTACTATTAATAATCTTTCTTTCGGTCGCAGTGTCGATGAAACCCTCCGCACTCTGAAAGCGATTCAATACGTCCAATCCCACCCGGATGAAGTTTGTCCCGCCGGTTGGCAAGAAGGGGATGCTACCATGGTTCCCGACCCTGTGAAGTCAAAAGTTTACTTCGCGGCAGTTTAGTTAAAAATCCTCAGAAGTCCCTCAGCTATAGATGGGGGCAGACTTTTAAGGGGGGCGAAATAATTCGCCCCTCATTTTAATCGGAAAATTTTCTGGAAAATTGGCCCCATTAGCCATGACCTCATCTAGAATACTGGCCAGACAAGTCTAGAAAGAGTCACGGCGATCTATGACTACCAGTAATTATGATTCCGAGTTGACAGTTTTGGGATTACCCGCAGCCAAAGGTAGATGGTTATTAATACCTCTAGGAATGGGCGTTTTACTCTGTTTAGGGACGGTGTACTCTTGGAGTATCTTTAGAAAACCCCTAGAAACGGAATTAAATCTCAGTGCCACGGAAAGCTTACTACCCTACACTGTGGCCCTAGTGTTTTATGCCGCTTCTATGCCGATCGCTGGTTTTTATATCCCCCGGGTAGGCGCTCGTAGGATGACCGCTATCGGCGGAATTATCGTCGGTTTAGGCTATATTCTCGCTAGTTTTGCCGCTCAGATTCAGACAATTATTCTTACCTACGGAGTCATTGCCGGCACGGGAGTCGGCATCGCTTACGGTGTTCCCATGGCAGTGGTGGCACGCTGGTTTCCCGACAAAAAAGGTTTAGCGGTGGGTTTAACTATCATCGGATTTGGCCTTTCTCCCCTGATTACCGCACCTTTAGCCAATCGATTAATCAATGAATATAGCGTTAGACCAAGTTTAAGATTTTTGGGGATTATCTTTACAATAATTATTGTGATTATTGCGATCACAATGAAGTTACCCCCTCAAGACTGGCAACCTCCCGCAAATTTAGCTAATCGAAAATCCGACTTTCAGTCCAATTATCCAGTGAATATGCTGAAAAGTCGCTCATTTTATGGCTTATGGCTTTGCTATGCTATTGGTGCTTTAATTGGCTTGAGTGCCATCGGTATTTCTAGTCCTGTCGCTGAGGAAATTATCCAGATTGAGCCGGGGTTAGCCGCTAGTAGTGTTGCTCTCTTTGCTTTGTTTAATGGTATTAGTCGTCCTTTGTTCGGTTGGTTAAGCGATCGCTGGAAACCCCATTATCTAGCGATCGGGGCCTATACACTCATTTTGATCGGTTGTCTGTTGATGGTCAAGGCTGAAAAAGGGGCAGTTAGTAGCTATCTAGTGGCTTTTTGTCTATTTTGGTTCTGTTTAGGGGGATGGTTAGCCCTAGCTCCCGCTACCACTCTCCACTTCTTTAATCCTGACCACTACGCCCAAAATTACGGTATTGTTTTTACTGCCTATGGTGTTGGTGCTTTGATCGGAACTTTAGTAACCGGTAGAATTCGCGACTGGTTCGGTACTTACACTTACGCTTTTTATGCCATGGCTGTATTGGCAATACTGGGCATTTTTCTCGCTAGTGCCTTACTGAAAAGAGAGCGATCACATTTATCAAATCCTAGCTAAGGGAGTTAATCTTAGCCTAGAGTAGATACTGCTGGCATTTTATAGTTTAAAATAGTCGAAAGAGGTCACATTGGACGGTATAGGTCTTTTAATCGCTCTTTTTCGGGGTGATTGTCGATTTTGAATCAAATCTTGGTTTTCCTGGAGGAAAGAAATTAACTGATCATCAGGGATTTCTCGGAACTCGCCAGTGTTCAATAAAACAGTAGCCATGGTAAATCGGACTCCCGAATATTCGTCTCGATCGCTATCATAGCAGCCCTCTACTAACAGGGAGTTCCCTAGAGTCAAAGAAATCACCGCTCAGGGGGAGTGTTCCCCGATCTCAATAACTGTCAGCTAACCGCTCAAAAGGGTGATAAATGCTATACTGCTACAGCCACTTTTATCCCGGTGGGGGCAAATTGGGGGGATAATAAAGCCCGAAAATAGCCGATAACTCCTTTCATTGCCTATAAATCGCACTCTATCAGGCGAGTAAAACAAAAAGTCACCATTTTTAACCCGTAGGGAGACTTCCACCAGAGAGCGGGAAAACAGCCTTCAGGAGCTGCTAGACTAAAATCCCAGTGATCATAATCATCGATACGCCACTGATCTTTATCGCGCCATCCTACCAATTCCCCAAATTTTTTAATCGTTTCTGCATCTTGGGTACGCAGGGTGTTAATATCACCGCCGGCAGCAAAATATAACTTCACCTGATTGCTAAAACCGAAATGATTGCCGCTATAATTTTTCCAAAGGCGATCGAGTACCCGAATCACATTAACGGGAAACCGCATCATATCCTCTGGGGTTAAAGTATCGCGGGTTCTGCCGGCAGTTTCGAGGATAACTCGGAGGGTTTCTGCGTCTGCCTCCCTAAAGTTCCCCTCAGCTAGGAATTGCTGTAATTTACCATAGCGCTCGATGTCCGGTACTAACATCTGCCGCGCTTCGATGAGGGCAACCCGTTCGCTTAAAGATTGCAATTGAGCTAAAATATCCTGAAGTTGGGCGTTAATATCTGACATAAATGTAAGGGGGTTTGTTGACTGCAAAAATTACCGATTTATCGGCAGAATAATTATTGATTTACCGCTTCTAATCTTGACTTAACAAAGCGGTTCATCCATGCTTCTAGATAGATGCGATTGGCTTTTTGTTCTTTTAAATCTGTGGTAGTTAAAGGGTAAGGTGCTAATCCTTGAATGGCTGCCGTTGTTACACAAAACATCGACTTTTGAAAAGTTTCGCAGATCTGGACTAATAAATCTTCCTCTTGACGAAAACTTTTTTTATAAATGTCGTGCAGATAATCAGGTAAAAAGTGACGCATATCCTGCATTAATAGTGTGGGGGGAATCCCTGCACCTCCGATGGGTAAAGGATCCGCATACAAAGCACCATAGGCAAACATTCCTTGATCGTAGGGAATTTGATAGGCTTGGGCATTATAGGAAATTGTACCGGGGAAAGGTGTTCCGCGAAAGAAAACCGCCTCAACGTAGGGGATTGCTGTATCCGCAAGAAAGGTTAATCCTGCCGATTTGGGGATCAGATCATAGGTTTGTCCTTTGATTTTTACTTGATAGATAATTGGTTTACTAGCATTATCGACTAAATTTTTCTTAATGTGTGCCACCACTTCGGGAATACTGGTAATTTTTCCGGCATCGTAGAGATCGGATAAACTTAAAAAAGTATCGGCCATAATTCGCCAAAATTGACCTAAACCGCTATAGTAGGCCATCATTCGCATTTGTTCTGGCAAAAATTCAGGGAAGGCTTTATTTAAAATTAAAACTAGGGGATTATTCCTAAATTTGGCTTGAATAACCTTGGCTGTCACCTCCCGAAAAGCGGCACCATCTACATAACTATCTAAACCACCCCCACCATGCCAAAACATGGCTTTCATACAGTATTCAGCATACTCAAAATTAATGCGATTATGCCACCAGTGTTGTAGTAATTTCTGCCAAGATACTTGACCATTAAAATATTTAAAGAAGGGGAAAAAAACCAAAAACTGATTTTCCGCAATATAAATTAAATTTTTGGAATAAGCATCTAACACCACTCCGTAACTTTTCAGGATACCCACTACCTCGATCAAATTCTGGGGAGTATCTTTTAACAATGCTTCCCCAGCCGTGAGACGATCAATATAGGATGCTAGGGGATGAGAGGAGGACTTGACAGGGATAGTGACCATGCTAGAAGCTTGATAAAATAACTTTCCTGATCTATTTTAACGCATAAAAGCACAACCAATTGGCAGCGGTGGCACGGCGAGTCATGCGGGGATTGAATTCGCCAATTTTATAACCAGTAAACCCCAATTTATCTTTTAATAATTGTTTATTTTCTGGCAAGATCGATCGAGTTAATTTTACTGTTGGGGGACGATTGGCGATAAAATCCGGGGGTTCGGGATATTCACGGCACCAATCTTCCTCTACTTGACTATTATCCCATTTTCCTTGACTTTCATCGTAGCGATAACCTAAACTTTGCCAGAGCAATTTATTAACGGTTTCGTCGTCAATTTCGTCGTTAATAATCGCCCAAATTGTCTCTATATTTAATTCTGGTAGTTCCATAATCAAGTGAATGGGGTGTAGGGTGTAGGGTGTGGGGTGTGGGGTGTGGGGAGAATAAATAAAATAATCTCCTATTTCCTGACGACCGGCTACTGACGACCGGCTACTGCCTACGGTTAAAATAACTGGTGAATAACATCATTGATCATCGCGTAAGCGTAGCCTATTTTGCCTCCTTCTAACGCCAAAATTATTTTTATTTTAACTATCGGTGTGGTGTCGGTTTCTGCATCGGCAATTTTTATCCGGTTAGCGATCGAAGCGGTAGGTAATGCTACGATCGCATTTAGTTTATTTTTAGCGACTTCTCGTCTGATCTTGGCTTCTGTTGTCCTAATTCCGAACTGGTTGACCTTATCACGCCAAAAAGTCCCTATTCAAGCCTATTATTACGCAGTGGGGGCAGGATTTTGTTTAGCTCTCCATTTTGCTACTTGGATTACTTCTCTATCCTACACCTCGATCGCCGCTTCTACCACTTTAGTCACCACTAATCCCCTCTGGGTTTCCCTGTTGGGTTGGTGGTGGTTTCGAGAAAAACCGACTAAATTAACCTTTATCGGCATTTTTGTGGCTCTAACGGGGGGATTATTGATTGTTTTAGCCGATCGAGATGTCAGTAGTTCTTATCCTAACCCTTTATTGGGCAATAGCTTGGCTTTAATTGGGGCAATTCTCGTCAGTGGTTATATTCTCCTCGGACGGGAAGCACAAAGAAAGGGCTTAAATATTAAGAATTATATAACTGTAGCCTACACTACCGCAGGATTAGCTTTATTACCTTCCGTTTTTTTATTCGGTCAAGGTTACGAAAGCTATCCCCTATCCGTGTATGTTTATGTGTTAATGATGGCGATTTTTCCGCAATTAATCGGTCATACTAGCTTTAACTGGGCTTTGCGATGGGTAGCACCGACAATAATAACCATGGTAATTTTATTAGAGCCAATCGCCGCTAGTCTGTTAGGAGTGTTCATTTTTGGTGAAATCCCCCCCCAAGAAGTCATTTATGGCGGATTAATTCTGTTAATTGGCGTAGGCATTGCTATTTTAGGCGGATAAGCTCTTAGTGTATCTAAATTACTGGTTAAGTGTAATCTCGATCGCCGCTTGTGATCACAGACAAAAGCTAGATTAGTGTACAATGCTAACTGCATGAGAGTTTAAGTAGGTAGGTCTTAAAAACTTGCGGATGCCCCCCTTATCAAGCTATCCCTTATAGGGATCTTTCTTAACAATTTTTGCAGTAAGCACTCCAACCCTTATCCTGACTTGATTTCAGTTTTTTCTTTGTCAGTAAGGGTGTCAACAAGGAATATTACAAATTGTTAACCG
>NZ_JADBTX010000079.1:0-15946 GCF_020245945.1 Microcystis sp. M015S2 | reverse complement strand
CTAGCCCGATTGCATCGCAAAACACTCTGCTATTCTAAGTCTACAGAAATGTTAGGATACTCTATTCGTTTATTAATTCATTATCTGAAGTTTCAAGAAGTGCCTATTCCTTACTGATTCATAGCTTAATTCAGCAACGCCGAATAAAAATCTATACAAATGTATGGATATTCTCAATTTTAATTAAAATGACCATACATAAAAATCTATACAAATGTGCGGAATATCGATTGACAAAAAAAGTTTTTATCGGTATTGTGGATGTGCAAGGGTGAACGACTAAGGGAGCACCTCACCTTTGTAACCTCTAAATCAGTTTTTTATGTCAAGCTATTTTGAAAGCCTTGCTAGAAAACAGCTTTAAGGATAAGTATAGTTACTCATTTGCATAAATGAGATGCTCCCACGACTAAAGATATAGCACTTCTCGCTAGAATGAGGCGCAGGCATAGAGCCTAAACTCTTTGTTGGCAAGACTTGTAAACACCTCAGTCACATGAAAAGCACTATAAGCTCAAACGTCTGTATTGTTCCCCTTAACCAATACGATAGCTGTAGCTTTAGGGAGCGTTGCTGAATCAAGGTATGAATGACAACCTTGCACCCATCCAAAAGTTAGTTTGGGTCTAGGTTTTAAAAATCCCACAAGAGAAGATTCATATCTCAAATCAGCAACGCCGAACATCGGTAATTTTAACCTCGATAGAAAACCACAAGAGTGATTATGTTTACCCTAGACAAACCCTCAGTAAGACCCTATCCAGAAAAATGTCGCTTACCGTTTATTTTGTATCCTCCCGCTATGTGGGAAAATTCTTTAGGTAGTCAATTCGCTTCCTCCTATTTACAACTAGATCGATCCGCGGGAGATTACGTTGTTTATCTATCGATTCCATTTTGTCGGGTACGATGCAAAGCTTGTCCTTACTTTGTACAAATTTTAAGCGAAATTGATTCTGCTGATTACGAAACTCACTACGTCGATGCTCTGATAAAAGATATTCAACGTTGGGGTAGTTATCCGAGATGGCGGGATGGCTCTTTGAAAGCGATTTATATCGGTGGCGGTACGGGATCGATTCTTAAAACCCATAACCTAAAAAGGCTAGTAGATGCCTTATTCGAGAGTTTTCCGATATCCTCCCGCTATTCTTTAACGCTAGAAGGGAACGCTCGGGACTTTACACCGGACAAAATAGACTATGTCGTGAACTCTCCAATTAATCGAGTGAGTTTAGGAGTACAGTCTTTCGATGAAAAAGTGTTAAAAATTGTCGGCTCCCCTCATGCTGCCGAAGCGAGTTTAATCACCATTAAATCGCTACAAGAACGGGGATTTAATAATATCCAGATGGATATGATGTACAATATGCCTGGCCATACTCTAGATGTGTGGAAGAAAGATCTTCACATCTTAGAAAGCTTGAACATCAAGCATTTTACTATCTATCTCTATCGGATTCACGAGGGAACTCCTCAAGATAATTTAATCAAGAAAGGAGAAGTTCCACCAGTTTTAGACCCCGATTCTGAATACGTTGTTAGCATGTATCGAGAAGCGGTTAATTATGCGGAAAGATTGGGCTATAAGATGTATATGTTCGATCATTTCGCTCAAGAGGGATACGATAACCCGTATAACCTGTATACTTTTAAAGAAGCGCGAGACGCTTTGGGTATCGGGGCGGGAGCGTATAGTTTCATTAATAGTTATCGCACGGGAAGCGAGAAAAATGTAGATAAATACATCGAGATGGTTAATCGTGGCGAACACCTGATCACGTCAGTTTCTAACCAGATGTCTCCCCGTGTTCGCCAAGAACGTTACGTCATTTTCGCCTTCCAATATTTCGAGGTAGAATTTTCCGCCTACCGTCAACAGTTCGGTAGTGAATTAATAGATGATTTCGGTGATATTATCGATCGCTTAGTCCGAAAAGGTTTAGTAGCGATTCAGTCCGACCGGATCGTAATGACAAAACTGGGTAAAGAATGGCGTATGAACGTGTTGTTAGAGTTTGTCAATCCTGATTTTTGGGGCGATGTGGGAGCGATCAAACAGCCTAACTGGGCGATGAATGTTCCGATGGTCGATCTAGTTGCCAATAAACGAGAACGCTGGTTAGGCGATATCGCTTAATCACGCGTGCTAACCGCGTATTTCCAAACTGTTTTTTAGAGGAACTGCCTTTTCTCCATTATCCATTTATTTTGTTGTCACCTTTAGGAGATATTCGTGATGAAAGATATTCTGTCTATCCTGGCCGATATGGGCATTGAAATCGATTTGTTAGAACCCGATTCTGTACTTGGCGATAACCTCGGTATGGATTCTCAAGAAATCGTAGAATTGCACTGTAATATCGAAGACTTTTTTGGTATCGATTTACCGATGAATTCGATCAACAAAAATCATTCTTTGAAGGATTTAAATCAATTAGTTCAACAATCTGTAGGAGTTGCCGTATGAGTACCGAAAAAGGCTTTCAATACTATTGTGAAACCGATGCGATCATTAATTGTGACGATCGAGCCGCTTATCAAGCGTTATTCAAACTCGAGGACTGGACAAAATTCCTTCCCCATATTCAAGCCATAAACGTTCTATACGATGATGGACGCTATCAAGAATTCACAATGACCGTAGTTTCGGAAAAAGATGCGGGAACTCTGACTGTGCGGTCAGTGCGTTTATGCGATGGGGACAAAGGTACGATCAGCTTTTTTCAACCGGAACCACCAAAATTTTTGACCCATCATGCTGGAGGTTGGCAATTTATTCCCATCGACGATCAAACCTGTCAGGTGATTACTTTCCATAATTGGAATCTTCAAGAGGAAAAGGCGGCGGCGATGTTTTCAGAAGGTGATTACGAACAACGAGTGGCCGATCTATTACTCAACCACGCGAAATTCGCCCTCGGCAATTGGAAACGTGTTTTGGAAAATCCATCGATCATAGTGGAGAGTGTAGCATGATTAGCGAAAGTGTAACGGTTCATCGATCGCTCGCGGCTGTTTTTAATGCCTTCGCCGACCTAGAGAATTGGAAGCGGGTTCTTCCCGATGTTTTAGGAGTGGACATTCTCTACGACGATGGTTGCCATCAAGAATTTCTGATGACCGTCGAGCGTCCCAAAGGAGCGGAAATGATCCGAGGTATCCGGTTCTGCCAACCGAACGATCACATCGAATTGTTTCAACCGGTTCCTCCTCCCGGTTTCCAATCGATGACTGGTCGTTGGACATTTCAAGAACAACAGGACAAGGTAACGGTAACGGCCGAGCGCTGGTTTACCCTAGCCCCGAACAACGATTTGAACGACGAAGAAATGGGGGAAAAATTACGGTGCTACCTGCGGCACAATCTGGGACTTTTTCAAGCCAGTTTGGAGCGGGGAGCATGAAGTTCCTAACGGTAAAAACAACGGTTTCTGCTTCTGTCGATCAGGTATCGCAAGATCTTTGGCAATTCGAGAAGTTGCAGAGTCTTTGGAATCCGATTACCCAATATCAAATTACCTACGATGACGGTTTTCACCAAGAATGTCGGATGTGGGTAGATTGGCAGGGAGAGCGAGTGCCTTTACGGGCGATCCGCTGGCGAAAGGGAGAGGATATTTGGTTTTTTAATCCAGAACCACCACCAATGATGAGTTTTCATCGCGGGATATGGCGAATACGCCGGCTCGATGCCGATCTCTGCCAGATTATCGCTTACCGAGAGTACAATATCTCTCCCTTTCTCCAAAACGATGAGACCGATGAAAAAATCAGAGAACAGCGATTTCATAAAGCTTTTAAAGAGCGGTTGGAAACGTTGACAAAATACTTACAACGCCATTACGCGAATCTTTCTTCTGTAGAGATATAGTTATGTCCTCTCGATCTTATGACGCAATCATCATCGGTGCCGGACCAGCGGGGGCGACCGCCGCTAATCTGTTATCCCGACAAGGTTTAACGGTTCTGATGCTCGATCGGGGTCAACACCCGACCCCGCAAATTCCCCAAACCTACTGCGGTTGGTCTGACGATTTACTCCAGCGTTTGGGGGTCGATGGAAACGTGAAAACCGCTCTAGAACCCCCGAAACCGGTTCGATTCGTCGCCTGTCAAGGTGATTTCGACTTTTCCGTGGAAATCCAACCCTGTCGCCATCTAAGGGACGAACGCGGGCTAACCCTAAATCGAACGGTCTTTGATCGGCTTTTGGTGGAAGAAGCGGTGCGACAGGGGGTAACCTACCTGCCGCGAACCCTTGTCACGGAAATTATCCAAAGTGATAAGCGGGTTACCGGGGTGATCTGCGAGAACGCGGGGAACACCTGGGACTATCTAGCCGATTCGATTGTCGATGCCAGCGGGAAATTCTCCCTGCTTCCTAACATCCTAACTTTAAAAACGGTGGGCGAGCCTCTGGACGAGCGAATAGCGGTTTTCTCTCATTTTGTCCATCCCGATTTCGCCGCTTTACTTCCCGATGGTGGCATGACGGTGGTGACCCTCGAAGGGGGTTATCTTCTAATCGCGCCCTTAAGTGATGATCGCTTTAGCGTGATTGCGGTGTTAGCCCGCTCTGCGCCGATCGCCGAAGGGAAAAACCCGTCAGAATGCTTCCATCGGGCGATCGCTGTTTGGTTGCCCCTCGCGGAAGCAGTCGCAAAAGCACAGCGGACGCTTCCAGTGATCCCAGTGATCGATCGACCTTGGCAATGTCGTAGCCTTAGCGGGCCTGGATACCTGATCACTGGGGAAGCGGCGGTTTTCGGGGATCCTTTCTTCTCGACCGGGGTTGCCTTCGCCCTTGACAGTGGAGAATTAGCGGCGCGAGCGATTCAAGAAATCGCGGCGGGGAGAGATCGGAACGAGGTGGCGATCACCTACGATCAACTGGTGCGGGAGTCGATCGACCGTCATCAGGATACGGGTCGGGTTTGGTTGGATAGTCTGCCCCTGCGCCAGTTAACCATGGCTTGCGCAGATCCCCATCTTCCTTGGGGAGTTCCCTTGGCGGTGTTACATCTGTTCGGTGGCGCCGATCCGCTCGATCGACCGACTCTCGCCATGACGCGGGCGCGTCAACAGTACGCCTCGGTAATAGGATAATCATCCCTCTATCTGGCTCCGTTGCTAATTGGCGAGAATCCGCGGCACTTCCTAGATAGTTTCTCCCCATCGGATCGGTGCCGCTATATCCACAAACGGTTTTCCGAAAAGTTGATAGTGCCGATCCCTCGGAATCTAAGAAAATTTCCATTTATTCAACCCGCCGAGATATGTCTCAACTCTCCTACCCTTTACCCCGAGAAACTTTTCAATTTCTGCAAGCGTTGACGCGAAACAACGATAGGGAATGGTTTAACGCGGAACGTCAGGTTTATCAAAACCAAGTCGTTACCCCGATCAGTCGGTTGATCGATCGTCTCCGGCCAGTTCTGCAAAGATTAGAGCCGAAATTGGATGTTTCCTATCGGGTAAATACGACCGTGATGCGTATCAATCGCGACCGACGTTTTCATCCAGAAGCGGCTCCCTACCGTACTTACATTAAAGTATCTTTTCCGATTCAGGGACGAAAATGGTCGGACGATCCCGTTTTAGGGTTCGGGGTATTTCCAGAGTATTTTTACGTGGCTTTCCGGAATGCTGGACAGAAACGGCGTAGTTTTATTCAACGCTACAGCCAAAACCTGAAGGCACATCGAGAGATAGTCGAACGTTGGTTGGTCGATTGTCAAGTCCCAAAAACCCTCCAGTTTCTCGGTGGCGAACACGACGATATCGCTGTCATTTCCAACTGTAGTTCTCGATGGGAAGATTGGTCAACACTCTCGGAACCAACAGTCGGCTATATCTGGTCGGGAAGCCCGATCGAGAGGATAGAGGCGATCCCTTTTGAGGAAGTGGTTGATCGCTTGATCCGTCTCTATTTTCTAAAATTACTCGCTCTTAGCGACGATGTCGCCACGGACTCGCTCACCTATTTTTCCAGAGTAAGGGAATTATGCGTCTAATCGATCTGAGTTTAACCCTAGAAGCCACCCCGAGCGAACCGGTTCCCGTCGAGATCGAGTACATCGATCACGCGCGGGGGGCAGATATTCTCGGTCAACCCATCGGCATCGATCGGAACGCTTTTCCCGAAAAGATGGGACTGTCTCTGGAATACGTGCGTTGTACTACCCATTCGGGAACTCATATCGACGCTCCCCATCATTACGGGGTTCTCTGCGAGGGAAAACCCGCTAAAACGATCGATGAATTGCCTTTAGATTGGTTTTTCCATCCCGGAGTCCGGCTAGATTGTCGTCGGGACTCCGTCGATCAATCCGTCGGGGTGAGCGAGATTCAGGAACAGTTACGGGAAATTAACTATCGGCTAAAACCCTTCGATATCGTGCTTCTGTATACTGGGGCCGAAGAAAAATGGGGCGAGCCCGAATATTTCACCCACTTTCGCGGGGTCAGCCGAGAGGCGACCGCTTGGTTAATTGAGCAGGGTATTAAGGTAATCGGTGTTGACAGTTTTGGATTCGATCCTCCCTTCGGACAAATGCTCGATCGATACCGGCAACAGAAACGACAGGACGTTCTCTGGCCTGCCCATTTTTACGGTCGTCAACGGGAGTATTGCCAGATCGAGCGCTTGACTAATCTCGCGAAAATTCCGGTTTCCACCGGTTTTACCGTCGCCTGTTTTCCTATCAAAGTTCGGGGTTGTGGTGCCGGTTGGAGTCGGGTGGTGGCGATCGTTCCCGAATCTAGCGACTAGCGGAAGACAGGAGTGAAAAGAAATAGAACTACCGAAGTTCTATCACTCGCCACTTCTTTTCTATTAACGAAAACTCGTACCTTCGATTTTGTAGTACCTAGGGGTTCGATCATGGACTTTATTTTCTATAACCGATCAGTCAACATTCAGTCGTCAATAGAAGAGGTAAAAACCTTTGTCAATCACGTTCCAAATTTATTAAAATGGACGCAATTTTTTCTCGCTATCGAGGAGGTTAAAGAGGAACGTTACACTGTACAAACTAAGTTCGGTCAGGCGACCACTTGGATTGAATTGATTCAAACACTCTCCGGTTACCAATTGAATCTGCATTCTCTGTTCGGAACTCGCTTAGAATCGGCATTAATTCATTTAGAGACTAACGAGCTAGAAACGCGATTGACTTTTGAAATTCATTTACCGACTCAATGGACGGAAGAGCAAACGAACTCACAATTACAACAATTGCAGGGAGAACTATTCAAACTCAAGGCGTTAATCGAGATCGAGTCGGGTTTATCTTCGGTCAAGTCCGAACTCGAACGCCAAGAACGGTCAATCCGTTCTCGGGAAAATTTTTACGGACTATTAATTGCGTGAGGAAATCAATCCCATGAATAAAAGAAGAGTCGTGATCACCGGTATGGGAACGATCAATCCCAACGGTAAAACAGTAGCGGAATTCTGGAGTAATTGCTGTAAAGGTCGATCGGGGGTGCGATCGATTACCGCCTTTCCCATTAGTGAGGAATACTCCCGAATCGCCGGGATCGTTGATGATTTCGAGCCTTGGCAAACCCTGCCCGCGCTCTCCCCGACGCTTGATCGCTCCACCCAATTCGCCCTCGTGGCCGCGCGGGAAGCCTTGAATCAAGCGAATCTAGAAGAATTGCCGCGTCCGGAAAGAGCGGGAGTCTTTATTTCGACGGCGATCGCCCAGATCGCCAGCATGGAAAGGGCTTTTCGTCAGCAAAGTCAAGAAGGGCAGTACCGTTTGGAGGGCGTGCCGCTTCTCGACACCAGTTTAATAGATGCTTTTGATTTTAACAGTACGGCGAAGATTTTGGCGCGACAATACAACTGTCGGGGAGGGTACACTACCATTACCACTGGTTGTACCGGAGGATTAGACGCTATCGGTTACGCGATAGCCGCGATCCGATCTGGCGCAGTAGATATGGCCTTAACTGGTTCAACGGAAGCACCGATCACCCCCTTAACAGTGGCGGCTTTCGGAAAAATCGGCGCCACATCGAAAAGTAACCGTCCACCAAGTGAGGTGAGTCGGCCCTTTGAGCGGGAGCGGGACGGGTTTGTCTTGGCGGAAGGTTGCGGCATTTTAGTCATCGAGGAACTGAATCACGCCCTAGGGAGAGGAGCGATGATTTTAGGGGAATTAATGGGTTTCGGCAGTGTTAATAATTGCTATCACATGACCGATATTCCCAAAGACGGCAAACGCATCGCCGATTCGGTTTTTCTCGCTCTCAAAGATGCTACCTTAACTCCCGATGCCATCGATTCGATCAACGCACACGGTTCCTCGACCCCGCAGAACGATGTGGCGGAAACGAACGCCTATTATCGAGTTTTCGGCGATCGGGCCGCGACGATTCCCGTTACCTCGAATAAATCCCAGATCGGTCATCCTCTGTCCGCCTCGAACAGCATCGAAGTAATCGCCTCGGTGCAGTCCCTACGATTGGGAATTATCCCACCAACTATCAACTTAGTTGAAAAAGATCCCGATTGTCCTCTAAATGTGGTAGACAATGAAGCTCGCTACCAACCGACCCGTTGCTTGCTGAAAACCAGCAGTGGTTTTTCGGGAATTCATTCTAGCGTCATCATTCACGCTTTTACGGAACAGATATGAATAAGCACCGCTATGTAATTTCGGGTTTGGGATTGGCGATTCCCGCCGGGGTCGATCTCGACACGATCTGGCGAACTCTAGCCGAGGGTCAACCTCTCTTTCAACCCCACGAGGAGTTTTCTCGAATTCTAGTGGCCAGTATTGGGGAGGAACAGTTAGATCACGGATTAAATCAGCGTCAGTTAAAAAAACTCGATCGCTTTACCGTATTATCAGCCGTGGCCACGAAAGCTGCACTAGAAGATTCTTCATTCCCGCTTGTCAAAGAAAACCAGGATAGCTTGGGGATTCTCTTGGGCAATTGTACGGGGGGATGGTCTTATGTGGAACCGATGATGTATCCTCTCTATACCGAGGGAATGCAAGCGATTAACCCCTACGTTGCCACTGCGTGGTTTCCCGCCGCGCCGCAAGGAGAATTATCGATCTATCACGGAATCGGCGGCTATAGTAAAACCCTCGCTGGGGATCGACTAAGCGCGGGGTTAGCCCTCGAACAATCACTCTGGTTACTGGAATCGGAAGTAGCGGGAGCGTTTCTCGTCGGTGGGGCGGAATCTCCCTTGAGTTCTCTGGTAATTAATGCTTTTCTGTCCGAGGAGGAACTTTCCACTCGACAGCAGTATCAGCCGTTTACCGATCAGGCCGATGGCCATCTGTTAGGGGAGGGCGCGGGAATCGTTCTGGTGGAGAATTACGAGCGAGCGCAACAACGGGAGGCGAATCTATACGCCGAAGTAGTCGGAATCGGGCGGGCAATGTCCTTAGAAACGGCAATCAAACGTTGTTTAGAAACCGCGAATTTAAGTGCTGATCGGATCGATTACGTGTTGCTAGACGGAGCGGGAAATCTCACCGCCGATCAGGAAGAGTATCGTTGTCTCGGTGCGGTTTTCGGCGACAATTCTCGCATCTTATTGAGTGCCCCGAAATCACTCTACGGCAATTTACTCGGTGCAAACATGGCGGTAGATATCGCATTGGCTTGTCTCAGTTTTCAAAAGCAGACGGTATTACCCACCTATAGCCTGACAGGAATTGTATTGCCACCCCCCTGCGGTTGTCATGTAGTGGGAAAAGCCATATCTCACCCTCTGGAGTATATCCTCATCAACGGTCGCGATCGCGAGGGGCAAAGCTTAGCTATTGTACTGAAACGGCTCTAGTTTTTCGGGCGTATTTTATGAACAAACTCATCCTGTATCATTTTCCAAAATCTTCCTGTAGTCGCAAAGTGACTTTCGTTCTCCATTACAAAGGGATTTCCTATCAAGAAGCGATTGTCAATTTGGAACGGGGAGAACAGAAACAACCTGATTTTCTCCGACTCAACCCCTTCGGCCAAGTGCCAGTCTTAGATTACAACGGGAAAATTATTTACGATTCGGCGGTAATCAATGAATTTTTGGAAGAAACGTTTCCAGAACGATCCCTATTACCCACTGACCTGGTCGCGCGAGCCAACGTACGCCTGAGCACCCTCTACGCCGACCAAGTTTTTTACCCGAAAATTTCCGCCATTCTCAAAGAATTTCGTCAACGCTCGGGTCGCTCGATTATCGAGAAACTCTCGAGCAATTTTCAAGAGACGGCTTTGGCCTTTTTGGAATCGCAGTTACAGGAACAAGCCGATCCCTTTCTATTCGGTTTATTAACGCTTGCCGACATTGCTTACGCGCCAGGATTAGAGACATTAATTCAAGTCAGTAATTTATCGTTAACTCCGTTTCCCGCGACCCGTCGTTGGTTGGATTCTCTAGGCGATGTCCCAGCATTTCGGTCTAGTTCACCCCTGACTACTGTTTAGTTTTTTTGATTACCGAGGAAATCATCATGAGTGCTATCAATGTTTTTATCTGGACTCCGATATTCGGTCTGCCGTCTTCTTCTCCTTTTTGTCTCAAGGTTCTAGCCGCTTTACGTTATAAAGGCATCGAGCATCAGGTCACCGTACTTGATCGGTCTCCGAGTTGGGTTCAACGAGGAAAATTACCGGTCATTAAAATTAATGACACGATCATCGAGGATTCTACAAATATTCTCAAGCGATTGGATGAAATTTATCCCCACACATCTTCTTTGTACCCCTTAGATCCAGGTGAACGCGCGGAAACTCTTTTACTAGAGGATTGGAGTGATGAATCTCTCTATTGGTTTTTAGTTTATTCTCGTTGGGCGATCAACGAACATTTTGAGCCATTTAAAGCGGAGGCTTTTCAAGGGCTACCGTACCCATTGCGCAGGATCATCCCTCCCTTAATCCGTCAGACAATGATTAAACGCTTACAAGCTCAGGGGATCGCTAAACTACCTCATAAAGAAAGAATCAAACGCTTTCAAGAGGCTTGCTGGTGCCTAGAACAGCGGCTACAAAATCGTGATTATTTAATTAACGATCGCCTCACCGCTGCAGATCTGGCGATTTATTCTCAACTACAAATTATTGCCAGATCACGATTTAAAGATCTTTTCCCCGCTTTGAAAAAACAGGGCTTGCTAATGGCTTGGTTAACTCGGGTTGAAAGTTGCCTAGAAACTACGAAACAATTAAGGTTCGCTACCGAAATTATTGCTAAATGATTGTAGTAAAGACAGCAGAATTTTCAATAATTTAACGAAAATTCTGCTGTCTTAAACATCCGATTAATTTTTTACAAGGAGAATCGCGATCATGGGATATCTTAATGGAGGTCAATGGCGAATAGAAAGCGTTATACCGACGCGGGATCAACGCTATGTACGTAGTCCGACGACTTTTCGACACAAAATAACGGCAGACGGTTCTTCGGGTTATTTAGCCGAGTCCGGACGGTATCATCTCTATGTTTCTCCCTCTTGTCCTTGGGCGCATCGTGTTTTACTAGCGCTTCGATTACAGGGATTAGAAGAATCGATCTCGATGTCGATGGCCGATCCATTGGTCGGGGAACAGGGTTGGACATTTCCCCAAAATTCACTCGACGATCTTTATTTATGGCAGGTTTACACGCGAGCCGTGCCGAACTATACGGGAAGGGCTACCGTCCCCGTTTTATGGGATAAAAAACGCCAGACAATTGTAAATAACGAGTCACGAGAAATCCTTCGGATGCTTGATCGAGAATTTATCTCGCTTGCGCGATCGCCACGGTCATATTGCCCGTCAGAAAAGGAATATCTGATCGATCAAAGGAT
This sequence comes from Microcystis sp. M015S2, assembly GCF_020245945.1. NCBI lineage: Bacteria > Bacillati > Cyanobacteriota > Cyanophyceae > Chroococcales > Microcystaceae > Microcystis > Microcystis sp. M015S2. Next base: position 4,121 of record NZ_JADBTX010000079.1, on the reverse strand, counting down.
CGATGAAATTCATCTGGTCAATAACGGGGTTTATCGGGTGGGATTCGCGGCTACACAGGCGGCGCGAGAGGAGGCTTTGAAGGAGTTGTTTACGGCTCTCGATCGGTGGGAGGCATTTCTATCCGTTCAGCGTTTTCTGTGCGGTGACGAGATTACAGAGGCGGATTGGTGTTTATTCGTGACGTTGATCCGATTTGATTGCGCCTATTACGGGGCATTTGGCTGTAATCTCCGCCGGCTAACAGAATATCCGCATCTTCAGAGTTATTTATGGGAGTTATACGCGGTAGCGGGAGTAGCGGAAACTTGTAATTTTCTAGCGATCTGTCGCCATTACTATCTATCGTATCCTTCACGTCTTCAGAATCAGGAAATGTTTTCCAAAATTACACAAGAGAGATAACTTTATTTGAAAACTAAGGTTCTTTCAACTCTACGGGAAGACAAAGCGTTTCTCTCTTGCGTAATAGCCTAAAAGATGATCGATCACTCCGAGTGATTTCCTCATGATCAATAAATCTTCGATACTCACGGAGTAAACTCGAGATCATTACTACTCACACGAAAAGAAATTTCTTATTTTTGGAGTTTTTCTATGAAATGTAAACAAAGCACAGCTTTAGTTTTTATCTTTCTAGCAATTTTTATCGATTTTATGAGTGGGAGTATGATTATTCCTATTCTTCCTTATATTATTGAGCACTACCGAAGTGACGCTTTAACGGTGGGTTTACTGGAAGCCAGTTTTTTTCTCGCTATTTTTATCGCCAGTCCGCTTTTAGGTTCTTTATCGGATCGATTCGGCCGTCGTCCAGTTTTATTGTGGAGTACCTTCGGGACAGCTATCGGCTGTACAATTTTCGGTTTGGCAAATAGTTTAGTTTGGTTGTTTGTCGGACGGATTCTCGACGGGATTACTGGGGGATTTCTTTCCACGGCTCAAGCGTATATTGCCGATATCTCGAAACGTGAAGATCGGGCGAAAAACTTCGGACTTCTCGGCGCAGCTTTCGGTTTGGGGTTTATTCTCGGTCCAGTGGTTGGAGGTCTGTTAGTGCAAGTTAACCTCAACTTACCGATCTTAACCGCCGCTACTTTAGCATTGTTCAATACGATTTTTGGCTTTTTTGCACTTCCCGAATCCCTATCGGTGGAAAACCGACGATCGTTTAAGGTCGCCGATTTAAATCCGTTTAGCCAAGTGTTTGACTTAATCAGCCACGCTTTGATTGGTTATCTTGTTATCGCCTTTTTAATCTTTAACCTTTCCTTTGCCGGTTTCCAAACGAATATCGCTGTTTTAACGCGTGATCGATTCCATTGGACTCCAGGAGATAACGCCATACTTTTCGCTTACATCGGCTTAGTTTCATCGATCGTTCAAGGGGGATTACTACGGATTATATTAAATCGGTTCAGCGAGAAACAAGTAGCGATTACGGGTTTAGCGTTTGCGGGTATCGCTCTCGTTTGGATCGCGATGGGAGTACGGGAAGTCGGTTTTTATTTTGCCGTGGGAGTTTTCGCGTCTGGTGTCGGTTTATGTATGCCAACTTTGCGGGGTTTAATTTCATCGGGAGCTTCGGAGCAGGAACAAGGAAAAGTTATGGGAGCAACACAAGCTTTAGTAAGTATTACGATGATTTTTGGACCGCTTTGGGCGGGGTTTAGTTTCGATCACTTCGGTTTTGCTACTCCCTACTGGACTGGTGCTATTTTGGTATTTATCGCATGGCGAGTGATGAATTTTTCGGTTAAAAGATCGGTACATTCTTCCGTTTTTAACTCTTCGAAAATCGTTGTTGAAAATTTAGAAAAGTAAATCGATGAATCCTTCCTCTATCAAAATCGCTCTTCGTCTCTATCTTGGCTTTCTCGTTAATTTATTCGTTTATGTTTTTCTAGTAGGAACTTCTATGATCGTCGCTTGGAATTTTTACAAGTTATTGCGACAAACGAACGCTAAACCTATCGCAATGGCAACGAATTCCGATGTAAAAATTACTCCGAAAAAAGTAGCGGCTTTAGGACGTTTGGAACCTCAAGGAAAAATGCTCGAATTGGCCGCTTCTCCCATCGGGGGAACCCGTATTGCCCGCTTATTAGTTCAAGAGGGTGATACGGTGAAAAAGGGACAGATACTCGCAGTTCTCGATGGTCAAATCACATTACTCGCGCAAATCGAACAAGCGAAGAATCAAGTGGCGGTAGCACGTTCTCAATTGGCACAGGTAGAAGCGGGAGCAAAAGTGGGACAAATTCAAGCCCAACGAGAAAATATCGCTAGTTTGGAGGCGAATCTCAACGGTCAGGTGATCACGCAAACGGCGACGATTAATCGTCTGAAAACAGAATTGCAAAACGCGATCGATGAATATAACCGTTACGATCTCTTGCATAGTGAAGGAGCGATATCCGCTTCCGAGTACGATAGTAAACGCTTGCAGAAAGAAACTTTAGCTTGGCAAGTTAAAGAGGCAGAGTTTAATTTATCTCAAATTAAAAATACTCTGCAAAAACAGATCGAACAGGCTAAAGCAACTCTCGCTCAAATTAAAGAAGTAAGACCAGTGGATGTGGCGGTCGCGCGAGCTAATGTCGATACGGCAATAACAGCTTTAAAGAAATCTCAATCGGACTTAAAGTTTAGTTATATTTCCTCTCCTATTGACGGGCAAATTATTAAGATTAATATTCGTGAAGGAGAATCGATCAACAAAAATAATAGTAGCATTTTTAAATTAGCACGTACACAACAGATGGTGGCGATCGCCGAAGTGTACGAGACAGATATCGATCAGGTTCGTTTAGGGCAACGAGCGATATTAACGAGTAAAGCGTTTCCTGAAATTTTACACGGTACAGTAGAGCAGATCGGTCTAGAAATTGGGAAACAAGATGTGCTCAGTTCTGACCCAGTGGCAAGTGTAGATGCGAGGGTTTCTGAAGTAAAAATTCGTCTAGATACCATGGATAGCGAACGGGTAAAATCTCTGACAAATTTACAGCTACAAATCAAAATTATGTTGTAAAAATTCGTTTAGGAGTTGTTTGAACTGGTAATAAGACAAAATCCACGAGTAAAACCCTCTTTAAGGAGTAGAATGAAAAATGTTTAGAAAAGCTCGCTCATACTCTATAGTGCGCCTAATTGATTTATGAACGGGTAGGCTCTAGAAATCAAGTGTAGCACGACGGCAAACGGAGAGTTTTTACATTTCATTTAGGTGCGCTATATCCGTCAAAGAAAAACTGAAAATATGTTATTAGTTAAACCCTGTCAAAATAGAATCTCGTCACTGATATCCGCTGCGGCTAATAGCTGAGAAACGAACAATTAAACAAGGGGTTCTTATAGTCGGTCATAAATATATAGCGTTTCCTAAGCTAGTGAGGTATACCTATTTTTCTTCCCTTTTGCCTCTTGCCCTTTGCCTAAAGCCCATAACTTTTGTAGCTCAGCAGACTGAAAAACGCTATAATTACACTGAAGATATTGTAAGGAACTACAACCAGTGATAAGAATCGACAACCGTCAATCAATGAAGAGACAAAACAATCCGTCTTTCAAACGGCTTCTCATACCAAATCCTGTTATAATAAAACGATTAAATACGAGGATATAAAATGCCTAAGAAAGCTTACTTAGCCGAATATCTAAGTTCAGAGGAACTGAAAGATAGATATAGAAGCAGTCAAGACTCAGTGGAAACAAGAAGATGGCACTTATTGTGGAAAATATCGTTAGGATGGACAATCAAAAATGCGGCAGTAGCTGTGGGGTTAGATTATCAATATAGTTTTAGAATTATTAAAAGATCTAATGAATTAGAAAAAAAAGGAGTTAAAAATCTCAAGAAAAAAAGTGCGGAACATTGGAGAGGAAAAGAACCTTTATTAAAGGAAGAACAATTTCAAAAATTAAAAGAAGAACTGAAAGAACGTCCTGCGGATGGAGGAATCTGGACAAGTCCGAAGGTAGTCCGATGGATAAAAAAGGAAACGGGACGAGAAAAAGTTTGGAATCAAAGGGGATGGGATTACTTAAAAAAGTCGAGATATTCTTGTCAAAAACCCAGTCCAAAACATAAAAAGGGAGACCCAGTTGAACAAGAAAAATT
>NZ_JADBTX010000078.1:0-18941 GCF_020245945.1 Microcystis sp. M015S2 | reverse complement strand
TGACTTCGTTTCTCAGGAATTGAGAGCGGCGGAAGACCCGGAATTTGAAACCTTCTACACTAAAAATATTCTGCTTAACGAAGGTCTGAGAGCTTGGATGGCTCCCCAAGACCAACCCCACGAAAACTTTATCTTCCCTGAAGAAGTATTACCTCGCGGTAACGCTCTCTAAAGATGGCAAGAAAATTTACTGATTAGAGGGAAGGGTGAAGTTAAATCACCCTTCTTTTTTGTTGATTAAGGCACTTCAAGCACTACTACTCAATTTCTGGATACCCCTGTAAGATAAACTAGAGAATTTCTTGGAGATAAAGACAATGTTTCGCCAAATTTTATTATCTAGTCTCGGTTTATTGCTAATTTATCCCCTAGGGAGCGAGCCAGCAGCGGCCAGAACCATGAGAATTAATTGTGAAAGTCAAAGCGGTCGCACTACTCGCTGTCCCGTCAATGCTCGATGGGCCCAGGTGAGATTAACCCGCACTCGCTCCGCTGCTCCCTGTGAGGGTAATTGGGATTTCCAAAACGGCAATATTGTGGTCAGAAATGGTTGTCGGGGCGAGTTTGAGGTACGCATGGACGACCATCACGGTAATGTTGGTGGCGGTTGGGAAGGTAATGTTTATGAAGAATTTCGCCTCCCCAATATCGGTCGTTTTGTCGTTGATCGCCGCAGTTATTATGATAGTGGCAGAATTAGAGAATTTGATGCGATCGTTAATGGCAGTCGCGAGCGTTGGTGGGCCAATTGTCGTGGTGGCGAACTCGGCAGCGGTAGTCGTCGCATCCGCTCATCCCGAGAAATCGATCGAGTAGTGGACTTTGTTTGTGAGGATCGGGGTTAAATATAGAAACCAAAACTCTATCTAAAACCTTGTAAAGTTACTTATTTATATAGCTAGATAGCTAAAATGAGTAACTTTTGCCGAAGATAGATTTTAAGAACGTTATCAGGTAAGCTAAGATGCACTTTAACCGCCTATCCTTAGATTACCTGAATTTCTCCCAATCTCTTGACTTGCCTCGAACAGTAGCTTGAGAAAACTAAAATCCTTAAGATAGCTGCTGTAAGAAACCCGTTTTCTTGATCTGCTGCTACAATTCAAGTAGATTGGAGGAAAATATATGGAGCCGGCAAACACCTTAGATGCTCTAATGCTCAAAACTATCATCAAGGAAAGCGTCCGCGAAGTTATGCGGGAAGAATGGTTTAAATTCTTCGAGATGCTGATTCCCTATGTTGATGATATAGAACAGGCTGACATAGAAGCAAACTTTAATCCTGTTGATTACAAAGACGATGGCTTCGTTGATATTACAGACTGGTTTAATCGTGAAGATCAGGATCAGTAGATCAGCCAATAAATTTTTGGAGAAACTAGATGCCAATAGCCGAAAATCTGTTTTGACTAAAATTGGTATTCTCAAAACCTGCCTTGAAACTCAAAACGTTTATCCCCCTGAAGAACTTGATATCAAAAAACTTAAAGGTGAGTTGAAAGGATTCTCCAGAATTCCCGTTGGCAAAATGCGAGTTATTTTTGAAATCGGCAAGGAGACAGACGAAATCTTTATTTATGAGATTAACTTTAGAGGCAATATTTACGATTAACTAAGCGATTAGCAACGTTCGCATTTACCAATTATTTTCGATACTTCTTTCCGCAGCCATCTAACTTTCATGAGTTAATTTAGCAAATACTGCTTCTTCTTCGTCAGCAAAGTCTCTAACTTCAACTTGAGCAACTGATTTTTTAATTTTCTCGCCGGCAGCCAGAATAATCACCTAGACTTCTGACATAATTAACTTTTGAGAGTTCAAAAATGGGAAAAATAGGGATGAAGTTGCCTAAAATCTCTTTATGCCTAGTTCTCATGACTACTGACTACTGGCTCCTCTCTCTGAGGATTACCGGTCACTGATTACTGATTACTGATTACTGATTAGAGAATACCTGCGTTAGAAAGACCGAGAACCAGTCCCGCACCGAGAATATGGCCAAAACTCATGGTAGCCAATAATTCCGGCAGACCGAAGCTTTTTTTCGAGGCTAACTGCGGTAAGGGTAAAGCAGGGCCGGCCCCGGTATTTTGGATGGCAAAATAACCGATAACGAACGCTACTAGGTTAGCTAACGTCATGGTAATGCCGACGGATAAATTCCAGGGAATGGTTTGAGCGGTGGCTAAAAGTAAGGTGGAAGGGATCATTTGCGCTCCAGTCTTGATAAGATTTTGTTAATCACAGGGAATTATAAAAAGCTCTTGACCCGAAACTGCTTTTTGTTTGAATACTTAACAGTTTTTGTAAAGTTTTGTGAATAAGATTAAATGCGAATTAAAATTTGCGGCATTACCCAACCAGACCAAGGACAAGCGATCGCTAATTTAGGAGCTACGGCCTTAGGTTTTATCCTCGTACCGAGTTCGCCTCGTTACGTCAAAATCGAGCAAATTAACGCCATTATCGCCGCAATACCCGACAAAATTGATTTTATCGGGGTTTTTGCCGACGAGCAACCGGAAATTATTCAGCAAATAATTGTTAAAACCCCCTTGACAAGTGTGCAGTTACATGGTAAGGAATCTCCCGAATATTGCCAAAGGTTGCGGCAATTATTACCCGACCGGGAAATTATCAAAGCTTTGCGGATCAAAGACAGAGAAAGTTGGGAAAAGTCGGCAATTTACTTCAATAGCGTCGATACTTTACTTTTAGATGCCTACCATCCCCAATTGCTCGGCGGTACGGGACATACCTTAGACTGGCAAGCCTTAGCCAGTTTTTCGCCCCCCTTGCCCTGGTTTCTGGCCGGAGGACTCAACCCCGATAATATTAGTGAAGCTTTAACTCGGCTGCACCCCCAGGGTATTGATGTCTCTAGCGGCGTTGAGCGATCGCCTGGTGATAAAGACATCAAAAAAGTCGCCCTCTTGTTAGAGCGACTGCAAACATTCAGTGATCAGTGATCAGTTAGAAGGTTTTGGGTGTTGGGGTTTTAGTTGAATTCCCCCATTTCCCTGACTAGAAGAAATTGGGTTTATGACGGATCAGGTTAAGATACTCCTCGCGGGTTTTCTGCTCGTCTTGGAAGACTCCTAACATGGCGCTGGTGACAGTCCAGGATCCCGGTTTCTGCACCCCGCGCATTACCATGCACATATGGGTTGCTTCCATGACGACCGCAACCCCTTGGGGTTCAAGAATTTCTTGAATCGCTTCGGCAATCTGACGGGTGAGGCGCTCTTGCACCTGTAAACGACGGGAATACATTTCCACAATGCGGGCCAATTTACTTAATCCGACCACCTTTTGGTTAGGAATATAGGCAACGTGGGCCCGACCCATGAAGGGTAACATATGATGTTCACAGAGACTAAAGAAGTCAATATCGCGCACTAATACCATCTCATTATGACCTTCATCGAAGATCGCACCATTAACGAGGGTTTCTAGGGATTGTTGATAGCCTTGGGTGAGAAACTGCATCGCTTCGGCCACCCGTTTGGGGGTTTTTAATAAACCTTCTCTTTCGGGATCTTCCCCCACCGAGATCAGGATATTTCTGACCGCATCCATCATCTGTTCTTTGTTTTCGTCGGAAGTTGGATGAATTTGAGCGGTTTTGCCATTGTGGGTGTTGCGATCAGGGCGACTGGTTACGCGTGCTTGGATAGCGTCGGTTAGATTACCGTTTAAACCGTTAGAAGAAGCTATGGTCATAATGAGGATGCCTGTAGGCGAATTGATTGATAAATAGAAGTATTTTGGGTTATAATGCCCCCGCACTGGGCATAATGGTCATCGTTTCCACTACGGCCTGTTTGGGCAGTAACACCGCTTGCAGAATGGCCTGAGCGATGATATCCGGGGTTAACATGGCCGAGCGATCGAAATCTGCTTTGACGCTATCGCTGTCCCAGATGGGAGTATTGACAGCCCCGGGAGTGATAATCGTGACGCGAATGGCGTTAGCCCGCTCCTCGATCGCTAAAATGCGAGAAAATGCCACTAATCCCGCTTTGCTGACACTATAGGCCCCCCAATCAGGGAAGAAATTATCGGCGGCGATCGAGGAAACGTTAACGATCGTGCCTCCCCCCTGTTGACGCATGGCAGGTAAAATTCCTTGCACACACTGATAAACACTGGTTAAATTGAGATCGATCACCCGCTGCCAGTCTGACAAAGGTGTGTCGGCCAAGGAGTTGGTGTAACCCATGCCAGCATTATTGATCAGGATATCGATCGGTCCGGATTCTTGGGCGATTTTAGCGATACTAGGAGCTACTTCCAGGATATCTGCCAAATCTAAGGGGTAAGCTTGGGCTGATACGCCTAAATCTGCCGCCATTCCCGCCACGGTTGCCAATCTTTGCTGATCGCGACCGATTAAAACCAGATTAATTCCCGCCTTGGCGAAAGCGAGGGCGGTTTCCTTGCCGATGCCGCTGCCGGCTCCGGTGATCAGCGCTCGCTGTTGACGAATAACAGAGTTCATGGTATAGTTTGAAATCTCTTAATTCTTGGTAGTTAGGGCAAAATTTTGGCGGTCAGGGGAACCCTAGAAAAGTTTAAGGGAATTGGGTTGGATCGGAGCAATTTTTCTCGCACCAAAACTGCTGCGGCCACCCCAGGCGGGGGGAAGCATTGACTATCGGGTAGGTTCAAGATTAAGAATCGTTACAAAATTTTACCTAGCCAATTATAGCACTGTTAAGTCAGGGATCACTAATTTTTGTGTATATTCAGATAGATATCTAACCAGCGAGGGAAAAAAGCGGACTGGTGGGCGAGAATTCTTGAGGCTGTCTTTGCCCGAAACTCCCTTTCCCCGCGCTCAAAACTACTCACCGGAGGAGATGGCAGCGCTGGGTTGAGTGCGATTGACAATCACCACTCGATCGCCGATAACGGGACTTCTAGCGAGGAGAATTCCCTCGTTATCCTTCATTTCCAAGCGCCGAAAATCGAGACTTTGGCAACGTTGAAAAACCGAATTAGCCAATTTATCCTGTTGTGATGCCTCCAGACTATACCAATTATCGCCCAAAATAACTACTAGACGACTAGCCAAAAAATCTGCCTCTACGGTAGAAATAATACCGGCGGGATAACGAGTAGTTAAATCGGTAATTTCCTCTTGAATGGCTGCGACTAAACTTTGTTCGGGAGTTAATCGCGGTTTTGCTTTGGTAATCGGGACGGGAATCGGTGCCTCTGGTGCGATTAATTCTGGGGGAGTTTCGATAATTTCCCTAGCTGCCGGGGAGGGACTAGAGACAACTTCAGGCATATTTTCGGCAATTTCCGCCGGATTTTTCGGTAAACTGACCACAGCTACTAATAGGATAGTGACTAAACTTCCTGTTAACAAGCCGGTGATTAACCAATCGGGAATTTTTTCGCTAATTCCCCCGGGTAAAAGTCGGCGAATTTTGTTCAAAATTGCCGTCCACCACCCTTCCACCTGCTCGAAATCTGGTAAAATATCGTCGATTCCCTCCGCTGCTTCGATGGGAGAATCTGGGGTTAAACTTTGCTCAACTCCTGCGAATTCATCTGGTTTTAAAGCAGCGGCTAACTGTTGCGTTGAGTTAAGAAGATTATCAACAGCAACTTTTGGGGGTAACACTGTCCCCGTTCCCGTGTTAAGTTGGGAAACGATCGAATTTAACTGCTCGATCGCCTCTTGTAGTCGGATCACTGTTTCTGCTTGGCTGAAATTCTCTCGCTCATTTGGTTGAGTCATAATCTTTCTTAACCCGCTGCCATTCTTTTTCAAAATATCATTCTATGCGCCGTTTTCTCGGTTTTTTAACCAGTATTTTCCTTGTCTTCCTGACTGCTTGTGGTAGTGTCGCTCCCCCGCAAGAATTTGCCCCTGACGGAGAAATCGTCGCCAAAGCCCTTTTATTACAATTTCGTCACACATCCGATCGCCTTAGTCAATCTTTACAGATCGATGATCCGCAGGTAAAAATTGCTAAAATTAATGTCACCAGTCTGGAACCGCTTTATGTGGGCAAGTTACCCGCTTATCACTTGCAGGGAGATTACGATCTAACTCTACAATTGCCCCATCAAAAAGATACCAAACAACACAACAATTTTGATCTTTATTTACAAAGACAGATCGAGGGGAAAACTTGGCGTTTACTGGAAGAAGTTGCCTCACAATGGCGCAGCTATTTAGTCAAATAACCGGAAAAAGCCCGGGGATTTTGCTAAGTAGCTGGTTATAATTAAATTGAAGATAGATTTTGGGTTCGATCCCCCCTGCCCCCCTTGATAAGGGGGGTGCCGATAGGCGGGGGGATCTACCCTTGATAAGGGGGGTGCCGATAGGCGGGGGGATCTACCCTTGATAAGGGGGGTGCCGATAGGCGGGGGGATCTACCTTAGCAATGACAATCCTCAAAGGGAAAATTTAGCGATTATGATTACCTGTCCTCGTTGTCAACACAAGGTCGATAGTCAAGCCTTACAATGTCCCTACTGTTCTAATATTTTAAAGGCCTATGGTCATCCCGGCATGACCCTGCATCAAACTGTCACGGGCGAGTTTTTATGTGAAACCTGTCTTTATCATGGCGATGATAGCTGTAATTTTCCCCAACGTCCCTACGCTACCAGCTGCACTTTATACAAAAATAGCCAAATAATAGCCGAAAAAATTCCTCCTCTCCCTCTTCCTAGGGTTTTTAAAAATTGGTGTCTCAGAAATAAGGGATTATTGCTATTATTAACCCTGATTTTGGGCAGTATTGCCTTGGCTTTTATAAACTCACGTCGTTAATTTTTTTGCTGGCGATCAAGCCTTGATATAAATCTAGATCGAACCAGAAAGTTGTGCCAATTCCCACTTCACTAATCAAATTAATTTGACTATAGTGTTTTTCGATAATATTTTTAACGATCGATAATCCTAATCCCGTCCCTTCTAGAGTATGAACGCGATTTTCTACCCGATAGAATCGATCAAATATGGCACTTTGATCCTCGGCATCGATGCCAATACCAGTATCGGATACTTCCACGCGAATTTTGACAGTTTCTTGGGGATTATCTCTGCTTATTTTATAGGCACGAATCACGACTTTACCGCCGGCAGGAGTAAATTTTAGGGAGTTACCGACTAGATTAGTTAATACCTGTAAAAGTAGATCATAGTGGCCTAAAATTGGTAGTAAATTGGCTTCAATTTCCGAGCTTAATTCTAGTCCTTTATCCCTAGCATTGAGTTGATATGTTCTCAGGGTTTGTTCGATTAATTGTCCGATATCGAGCGCATCTAAGTTATAGTTACGCGAGGATTCTAACCGAGAAAGATCGAGAACATCATTAACTAAACGAGTTAAGCGATCGGTTTCATGGTTAGCGGTTTCTAAAAACTCTCTTTTTTCTGTATCGCTGAGATCCTCACCAAATTCTGTCAGGGTTTCAATGAAAGATTTGATGTTAAATAAAGGGGTTCTTAACTCATGGGAAACATTGCTAATAAATTGACTTTTTGCCTCATTTAATTCTGTTTCTCTGGTGATATCCTGTAGCGTCATGGCAATTCCCCGAACATTTTCCCGATACTGATCGAATACCTGAGTTAACAAAATGCGAATTGTGCAGGGTTTCGGGTAAGTTAAAGATAATCTAAATTCCGCTGGGGCATAGTTATTATTTTCCTGATTAATAACAGCATTTTTCTGATTTTGATTAGCGGTTTCTTCATTCTGGAGTGGTTCTCCCGCGGCAATTTGATAGAGGGGTTTAGTTAGTTTAACCGTTAATTCCGAGGGAAAAAGATGTAGAACATTTTGTCCAATAATTTCCCGATCTTCCCAGCCAAATATTTCCCGAGCTGCGGGATTAATTAATAATAATTGAAAATTAGTATCTAAGAGAATTGCTCCATCAGCAATAGTGGACATTAACGTATCTAATTTGGCTTTTTCGGCGGTCATTTCTTCGATATTTTGTTCTTCGTATCGTTCTAACTTTTCCGCCATTTCATTAAAACTGAGAATTAATTCTCCTAACTCTCCTCCCAGGGGTAAATCAACGCGCTGCTTAAAATTTCCTGCTGCAATATTTTTGACCCCGACTAATAACTCCTTGATCGGTTTGGTGATAGTTAAAGCATTAAAAACCGCCCCGAGAATCACCATAGCCCAGATCGAGACAAAAACGGCAATAGTCACATCACGGGTTAGATTAGAAGAAGCCACCACAATAGCGTTAGGATTGATCCCGATCGCTAATACTCCCAAATATTTGCCCTCATGATTTAAGGGAACAAAGACATCGGTTACTTCACCGTCGGGGGTTTTGTGCTGACGGATGAGGGGAGTTTCCCCATTTTCGCCATAATTTTCCGGTAATTGAATGCGACGCTCGATCGTCAGGGAGTTCTTAACTTCGGCGGTAGAATAGGGAATACCGAAAAATATTTCACCCTCCTCGTTAGCGTAGATCAAATAACGAACACTGGAGGTACTACTATAAAAACGGGCTGAAAAACGGGCTAAATCGGTTAAATTGTCCTCAGCAATCAGAGGGGAGACATTAGCGGCTAATAACAGCCCTAAATCCCGGCCAAAACGGGTATCATTGAGACGGACATCCTGCTGGATCGTGTTAACCGCCCAAAAGGTTAAACCACTCATCAACAAAGAAACGGCTAAAGTAGCCGCGGCCATTAATTTAGTTTGGAGAGTGAATTCGGACCACCAACGGGCGATCGCTTCTCGGAGAATGAGCAGAAAATTAAACACGGTTAGGCAGGATTAATCGGTGTTCTTGAGGAGTCTATCGCTCAAATCGCGGGTTAACACGATCATCTTAACTCATTATTAAGCTGGTAGCGGTTAAGCTGGCAGCAATCTCACCTAAGTCTCCGAGAAAGTCAAGAAGTGTCCAAAAGCGCCAAGAGTTCTAATTTTAGCTACCCCCGGTGCCTCTGTGGTGTAAATGCTGAACACACCTAAATTTTGCCGTTGACTAGAGGTTTCGATCGCTGGTTTTAAGATTTGATTTTTGATCACATTTCTGGCTGCCACTGGTAAAGAATCGATCGAGTCACAGAGACTGATTTTCTCGCAAGCGATTTTGTCGGCATGAGCGAGAAGTTTTTCCGAGGCGTATTCGCTGTAAAGTTCTTGGGGTGGATTGGTAAATCCCATAATCCCCGCTACCACCCCCAATGAGATCGCTCCCTTGAAGAAATTACCCCCCATAGCTACTTAGCTCCTTGATTTTGTCTTCTCCACTCTATTTTGACAAGACATTTTCGATCCGGCTAGGGAGCGGTGTTAACTTCTTAAACCAATACCGGGTGCATAGCACTCTAGTACATTTCCCGTGAGACTGCAACTAATTAACAGATAATCACAGTGAGAACAGGCGGTGCTAACGAGATGGTGTTCTAAAATATGCTGTCTTTCGGCAAAATTTCCACAATTAGGACAGCGTACTTGTTGCAGGGTGATCATAGCAAACCTCATTAATTAGTTATCTTCTGTATATAAAGCTAGTTTTTCTTGATCCCAATGGGTTTAAGCCTATTTTTTCCTTGATCCCCATTATGGAGTCGCTAATCTGATCTTGCTAGTAATTTTTACTAAACTTTGCAATTTTTCTGGAAAATTTTAATAATTTCTTTCTGGTGTTTTTTACCGTGATCGGATATGTGTCGGTAATTTTGGGGAAGAGAAAACCAGTAAGTGAACTCTTAAACTGCCGATCCTTACTGCTATAATTACGGCTGAGATTATTGATTATCCTATGAAGTATGCTCTGGTTCACGAGTGGTTAACCCCAAAGGCGACGGGGGGATCGGAATTAGTGGTTAAGGAGATTTTACAATGTCTAGAGGCGGATTTATACGCTTTGGTCGATTTTGAGTCCACTAATCCCGATAGTTATCTCTATGGTCGCTCGATCGGGACAACTTTTCTGCAAAACTTCCCGAAAGCGAGAAATGGCGTACAAAAATACTTACCTTTTCTTCCTCTAGCGATCGAGCAGTTAAATTTAGAGGATTATGATGTAATTTTATCCTCCTCCCATTGTGTGGCTAAAGGGGTTTTAATTCGACCGGATCAGGTGCACATTTGTTATTGTCACACTCCGATGCGTTATGCTTGGGATTTAACTTTTGACTATCTGGCTAATAGTAAGTTAGGACAGGGATTACCCGGTATTTTCACCCGTTATCTCTTGCATGGGTTGCGTCAGTGGGATGTGATTTCTGCTAATCGTGTGGACTATTTTCTGGCTAATTCCCACCACACCGCTAGACGAATTTGGCGCTGTTATCGACGGGAGGCAAAAGTTATTTATCCTCCCGTACAAATCGAGCGTTTTTCCTACCAAGAGAAAAAAGAAGATTTTTATTTAGTAGTCTCTCGTTTGGTTAGTTATAAAAAAGTCTCTTTAATTGTGGAAGCGTTTAATCAATTGGGATTACCCCTAGTAGTTATTGGAGATGGTCCACAAATGGCTTTAATTCGTCAGTTAGCCAAGGATAATATTCAGATTTTAGGTGCAGTTTCTGATCGAATGGTAGCAGAATATATGTCGAAAGCAAAAGCGTTTATTTATGCTGCTTGTGAGGATTTTGGTATTGCTTTAGTGGAAGCGCAAGCTTGTGGTACTCCCGTGATTGCATTTGCTGCCGGAGGTGCTTTAGAAACCGTGCGAGATCTGCGGGAAAATTCTCCCCAGGGAACAGGATTACTTTTTGGGGAACAAAATCCCCAATCCTTGCAGGAAGCGGTTAAATATTTTGTCGATCATGCGGATAAAATTGACCCAGAAAATTGTCGGCAACAGGCTAATAGATTTACTCCTGAAATCTTTCAAAGTAACTATAGTTTATTTGTCGAGGAACATTCAATATCTAAAAATTATTGCTAACTTTAATTAGAGCAGTTATCTTAATGGAGAGCTAGGAAGTTTTCGTTTTAGGGAGTCGGTCATCGGTCGTTGATAACAAATTAGGTTACACTTTATTTTGATGAGAAACGTTGTAAAAGAGGGCGAATGCAATTCGCCCCTACAATAATATTATTTCCCCAATGGTGGGGGTGCATCACCTGCGCCCAAAATGTAATACTATGGATATTTCTCTAAAGTGGAGATGTAGCCAACGCTGATAGCTTACCGTGGTGATTGTGATGACAGAAAAGCGAGGATTATAGCCGTGCCTTGGAATCGAGTTAATCAATGGGTAGAAAGACGCTCTTTAGTGGCCTTAGAATCAGCTTATCAGAGAGCGCTGAAAATTAAAGCGATCGAAGATAAACATTTTGGGGGACAAAAAATTTCCCCGGCTGCCGTGGGAGGAAAAAGTGTTTATGATTACTTTCAAAGTACCCTAGAGCGAGAATTATTACAGATACGTTTCGATTTAACTCAAGTGCGTCTGGGTAATTTTTTTAATCCGCAAACTAACCCAGAAAATAATAACATCCTAGAGACTTTAAAGGTGATCGAGGATATTATCGGTAAATATCGCCTAGACTTAGAGGAATTGCTGCCCCCATTACCGAATAATCAAACCCCAAATCTGCCTAATGCCAATCTCACCAGTGATACCTCCAGAGATAAAAATAACCAGGCAATTTCTCCTACAACCGGTAATAAATTTTTTAACTTCCAGCAAGAATTAACCCCAGAATACGAACAAACCGTTATTAAACAACTCCGTACCCTGCGACAACAGCAACGTATTGCTATTCGTTTTATCCTGATTATTATTTTAGTTCCTCTCTTGGTGCAGGTTATTAGTAGAAACTTCGTCTTTAGCCCTATTTTAAACTATTTTGGTGTGGATAGAGCGAAAATATCAGAAGTTTATATTTCTCAGGAAATTGGCGAAAAATATCTCAGGGAATTTGCTAGACTTCAAGAAATTGAAGAAATCAAGCAGGTTTTAGGAGTAGCAAAAGTAGGGCAAGAATCAGAAGAAACCTTTCAGGAACAGGTACAGGAATTATTTAAAGAAGCGGGTTATGAAAGTCAAGATGGGTGGAAAAATCTTCTCTCCGATATTACTGGATTAATAGCCTTTATTGCTATCTTAATTTTGGGTCGTCAACAATTGACAATTACACGAGCTTATGTTAGTCGTTATTTTCTCAGCTTAAATGATATCACCAAAGCCTTTATCTTTATTCTTTTTACCGATATATTTGTCGGGTTTCACTCGGCGGAGGGTTGGACGGTAATCTTAGAAACTTTGTTCCGGCACTTTGGTTGGCGGGAAAATATTACATTTATTAGCTTGTTTGTGGCCACTGTTCCCGTTATCCTAGATACCATCTTTAAACTATTAATATTTAACTATCTGACTCGCAAATCTCCCACCGCGGCGACTATCCTAGAAAAAATGAACCAGTAACGCCCTATGATCCTTAGCATTGCCGATACCTTCATTAAAAGACCCGTTCTGACCACAGTTTGCTCGATTTTAATCGTTTTGATCGGGGCGATCGCTATTCCCTTTTTACCCCTAGAAAAACTGCCCCAGTTGGCATTTATTCAGGTAGCGGTAAATGCCAACTATTTGGGAACCGACGCCAAAACCGTACAGGATAACGTTACCACGGTACTCGATCGCCAGATTAACGGGACAGAACAGATTGTTTATATGCAGTCCCAGAGTACCAACACCGGACAAAGTACGGTGAATGTCTATTTCCCAGTAGAAATGGATCGTAACATTGCCCAAGTCTTGGTACAAAACCGTGTCAGTACCGCCGCCGCTAGTTTACCGGAAGAAGTGAACCGGCAGGGGGTGACAACCAATACCCAATCCCCCAGCGTTACCCTTGCCTACGGGATTTCCGCAAAACCGGACGAAAAGGGCAATTATCCCTACGATACGGTCTTTTTAAGTAACTTTGTCGATCGGGTCATCGATGCCGAGATTCGCCGGATCGAGGGGGTTGGTAGTACAACAATCATCGGGGAGAGGGAATACGCCCTACGTTTTTGGCTTAATCCTGATGCCTTAGCCGCTAGGGGTCTATCGGCGGCCGAAGTAGTACAGGCAATCCGAGAACAGAATATTCAGGTGGGTGCAGGGACAATTGGCGGTGATCCCAGTCCCGAGGATCAGCAATTCCAGATCGCCATTCGCGCCGTTGGTAGGGTTGCCACCGGGGAGGAAGCGGAAAATATCGTCGTCAAAGTGGGGGAAAATGGCGATTTAATCCGAATTAAAGACGTAGGACGCGCAGAAATCGGAGCCGAAAACTACAGTACCGCCGCCTATTTCGACAAATCCCCCGCCGTTGTTTATATCGTCTATCAGTTACCCGGTTCCAACGCTTGGAATACTGCCAAACTGGTAAAAGAAAAAATGGCGGAACTAGAACCAAGTTTCCCCCCGGGTTTAAATATCGCCATTACCCTCGATAATACGGCTTTCGTAGCCGCTTCCCTGGAAGAAGCCTTTGGCACCCTGGTGGAGGCGATTTTACTGGTTATTCTCGTCATTTTTATCTTCCTTCAGGACTGGCGCACCACGATCATTCCGGCGATCGCTATTCCCGTATCTTTGATCGGAACCATGGCCGTCGCCCTGGCTTTAGGCTATTCTCTCAATAACCTCTCCTTGTTTGCCGTCATTCTAGCCACTGGTTTAGTGGTGGACGACGGCATCGTGATCGTAGAAGCGGTATCGGAAAAATTACGGCAGGGAATGCGGCCATTTCAAGCTGCCCTTGATGCCATGGGCGAGTTAACCTCGGCGGTTATCGCTAGTTCTCTTGTACTGCTGGCAGTTTTTATCCCCGTCACCTTCTTCCCCGGTACGGTGGGGATCGTTTATCGACAATTTGCCGTCATCATCTCCGCTTCAATTATCATCTCCACCTTTAACGCCCTCAGTTTTTCCCCCACCATGTCGGCGATTATCATGAAACCGCCCCAACGCACCCGCGGACCCTTGGGACTGTTTTTCGAGGGCTTTAATCGGGGTTTCAACGCAGTTAAAGAGGGCTATCGACGCTCGATCGAATTTCTGATCCGCATCCGTTTTTTAGTGTTACCCTTCTTTATCGCCGCCCTCTTTCTCACAGCTTGGAGTTATAGCACCACTCCCCAGGGTTTTATCCCCGAAGAAGACCAAGGTTATGCCTTCGTTTTGGTGCAAGCACCCGCCGGGGTTTCCTTGCGCTACACCGACCGGGTTATCCGTCAGATTAACGAAGAAATTCTCGACGGTATCGAAGAAATCGAACACTTTGTCGGTATGGCGGGCTTTAGTTTTGCCGGAACTGGCAGCAACCAAGGACTATTTTTTGTCAAGTTAAAAGAATGGTCGGAACGGCCCGGCGAAGATAAGTCGGTTTTCGGGGTTCTGCGGAAAATTAACCAACAATTAGCCACTAAAGTCCCAGATGCTCGCGCTTTCGCCGTTAATGCGCCCCCCGTGGATGGATTAAGTTCTACTGGCGGTTTCGAGTTATTTATCCAAAACCGCGCTTCTTTCCCCATGGACGCTTTGATTGCCAACGCTAATAACGTCATGGCCGAGGCCCGAACAAGACCGGAATTATCGGGAATTTTCACCCAATTTACCACCGACACGCCGATGCTGGAACTTTCCATCAATCGCAACCAGCTACAGGCGCAAAACGTCGATATGCAGGCCGTTTTCGGAACCCTGCAAACCTATCTCGGTTCCAACTTCGTCAACCAATTCGTCTTAGGCGATCGCTTGTATCGAGTCTTTGCCCAAGCAGAAGCGGATTATCGTTCTAATCCCGAAGATATTAACCGTCTTTACGTCCGTTCCCGTACCGGGGCCAATATTCCCCTATCCGGTTTAATTAGCGTCAAACGCTTCACCTATCCACCGATTATCACTAACTTTAACCTCTATCCCTCGATTAACGTTCAGGGTAGTCCCGCTCCCGGTTTTAGTACGGGACAGGCGATCGCAGTGATGGAAGATGTTTGTCGGAAAGTCCTGCAGCCCGGTTTCGGTTACGCTTGGACGGGTACGGCTTTCCAAGAAAAAACTTCCGCTGGGGCAGCCCCAGTTATCTTCGGATTAGCCTTTATCGTGGTTTTCCTCGTCCTTGCGGCCCAGTACGAAAGCTACATTGACCCGATTATCATCATGATTACGGTTCCCCTAGCGATCCTAGGTGCCATGGGGGCCTTACTGTTGCGGGCGAATTTCCTACAAGTGGGTAGTCTCTTCCCGGCGGTGAATAATAATATCTATGCTCAGGTGGCTTTGGTCATGTTGATCGGTTTAGCGGCTAAAAATGCGATTTTAATCGTGGAATTCGCTAACCAGTCCCGTACTTTGGGTTTAAGTATTCCCGATGCGGCAGCCCGGGCCTCGACGGAACGCTTAAGACCAATTCTGATGACGGCTATTTCCGGTTTAGTCGGTTTCTTGCCCTTGGTTATCGCTTCCGGCGCCGGGGCGATGAGTCGTTGGTCCCTGGGAACTGCAATCCTAGGCGGTTATCTGATTTCGACGGTGTTGAGTTTATTTCTCGTCCCGGTGTTGTATGTGCTGATCAAACAGTTCGAGGCCCGATTCCTCTCCTCGAAACCCCCCAAAGATGGCGGTTCTGGCAATAGTAAAACTCCCTCTCTCGGTGGCGAAAGAAATACATCAGAAACCCCCATAGAAGAAGGGGCTATTTCCTCTTTGAAAATCTCTCCTCAGTCCCCGAATGACTAGGGTGTTAGGAGACTTTTTCAGTGATAACTGATAACTGATAACTGATAACTGAAAATAATGAGTCTAGAATCCACTGCTAACGAAGCGATCGCTCACAATTTAGAGCAATTCCTGCTAGTTTTGACCATTTCCTTGAGTGTCGCCACTTTATCGAGAACCGTTGCCTTCCTCCGCAAAATTCCCTACACCCTGCTGTTAGTTATTGTCGGTATGGGTTTAGCTTTTTTAGATTTGCGTCTAGTTAATCTTTCTCCGGAATTAATTCTGGAAATTTTTCTGCCTCCCCTCCTTTTTGAAGCCGCTTGGAATATTCCTTGGGCTAAATTAAAGGAATATTGGCTTACTATCGTCCTTTTTGCCGTTATCGGGGTGATTATCTCCGTTTTGGGAGTCGCCTATCCCTTACATATTTTTGCCAATTTACCCCTATCGATCGCGTTTCTGTTGGGGGCTGCCCTAGCTGCCACCGATCCCGTCTCTGTAATTGCCCTATTTAAAGAATTGGGGGCCAGTAAAAAACTGACGATCCTGATGGAAGGGGAAAGTCTCTTTAATGATGGGGTCGCTGTGGTCGCTTTCGTCCTCTTGGTGGGGATTCCCTTGGGAGTCGATACCTTTTCCATACCCGTGACGATCGCTCGTTTCTGCACCTTTGTGGGGATTGGCATCGGTGTGGGTTGCGTGATCGGTTTCGGCATTTCCTACCTTACCCAACGCTTTGATCTGCCTTTTGTGGAACAGTCTCTGACTCTAGTTTCTGCCTATGGAACCTATCTCGTCACGGAAAAATTAGGCGGATCTGGTGTGATTGGGGTGGTAATTGTCGGGATTATTCTCGGTAATCTCGGTTCGCGCATTGGTATGAGTCCCCGCACGCGCCTAGTAGTTAGCGAATTTTGGGAATTTATCGCCTTTTTTGTCAATTCCATCATCTTTTTACTGATCGGTGATCAAACCCGTTTTGAGAGTCTCGGCAGTCACTTAAGCGGGATTTTAATAGCGATCGCCGCTATGGTGGTTTCCCGTTTGCTGTCCATTTTTGGACTAGGGGGAATTAGTAACCTAATTACGGGTAATAAGATCAATTTTAAGGAAAGAACGGTGTTATGGTGGGGAGGATTGCGCGGTTCGGTTTCGATCGCCCTAGCGTTAAGTGTTCCTACGTCTATCCCCTACCGTCAAGAAATTATTGACGTGGTTTTTGGGGTGGTTTTATTTACTTTATTGGTGCAAGGATTATCTATACAATGGCTATTAAATGCCCTCAATCTTATCGGTGATCAACCGATTCGCGCCGAATATTCGGCCTTAATTGCTCGTCAAATTGCTTTAACTAGGGTGTCTAATTATCTACAACAACCAGAACGTTTTCCCGATATCGATCCCGAATTTTATCGCTATAAAAAAACTATGGTGGAAGGACAATTAAAGTCCTTGGGCGATCAGTTGCAAAAATTACTAGAGGAACACCCACAATTAAAAGATGTGGTAGCCGAACAATTTCAAGATACTTTACTTGATATCGAAGCTAATACCTACGCAGAATTAATTCGAGCTGGTCGTTTAAATGAAAATCTCGTTCCCCTTTTAGTGGAGGTAGAAGAAGAAAAAGAGATGGTTTAATGATCAAGTCATGGAAAATCAAAGAATTTTTGCTAAAAATTGCTGAGTTCGATCGGATTGAGGATGATTAAAAAATTCTGCTGGGGGGGCAATTTCCAAAATTACACCCTGATCCATAAATACCACTCGATCGGCCACTTCTCGCGCAAATCCTACCTCGTGGGTGACACAAACCATGGTCATCCCTGATTTGGCTAAACTTTGCATCGTTTCCAAGACTTCTCGCACCATTTCTGGGTCTAAAGCTGAGGTGGGTTCATCGAATAACATCACCTTTGGCTGCATGGCTAAAGCGCGAACGATCGCCACCCGCTGCTGTTGTCCTCCCGATAACTGAGGGGGATATTTAAGCGCTTGTTCGAGAATACCGACTTTTTCGAGGAGTTTTCTGGCTATTTCCTCCGCTTGCGCTTTTTTCCAACCGCGCACCCACATGGGACCAAGGGTGACATTATCTAATACCGTCAGATGGGGAAAGAGGTTAAATTGTTGAAAAACCATGCCGACTTCCTGACGGATTGCCTCGATATTTTTCAGGTTGTGGGAAACAGTTATCCCGTCAATAATAATGCGGCCTTTTTGATAGGATTCTAACCCGTTAAAAGTGCGAATAAAGGTGGATTTTCCCGAACCGGACGGCCCCATAATCACGACAACTTCCTGTTTATTAACGGTGAGATTGACTCCCCGCAAAGCATGAAAGCGGTTATCATACCATTTTTCCACCGCTTCGGCAATTATAATCGGTTCACTGTTGTGAGATTCCATATTTTTGAGAGTTTATTGATTGTCTGTATCGGGAAACCACTGTTTCTCAAGAATTTGTGTCAGAGAGTAGGGGCAAATTATCGGTAAATTTTTTAATCCTGTCTTTTTTTCGGCAATTAAGCGGGCGTTTTCATAGATATTGTCTAACTCTAGTTCTAGAAATTTGCTTAAATTGGTAGTGAGCTTATCTTCTAATTGTACTCGAAAAGTGATAATCTCTGCCGCCCAATGATTACTATTTCTTTCTCTTTCTGTTGTCCAAAATTGATAGATTAGGAGATGGATTATTATTTGTAAACTTAAACTTTTAACAGCAGTTTTTTCGCTTCGTTCCAAAGCTGCCAACTCCTCGATTAAATGTTCGTAATCTACCCGATCTAACTGACGATTTTTTAATAACTCGATCGTCTCGCTTAACCAGCGATCATACTCCCGTTCATAAAGCTGTTCTAAAGCAAGCATTGTCTTTGATCAAATGGCGACATTATTAAAAATAACCCATTCCCAGAAATGATAGCACAAAATATCCGGATGGCACGGGATTAGTGTAAATATTTGTGAATTAATGATGATGACAGTCAAAAATGCTTGACCCTGAGGTAAAAAAAGGTTAAATTATGGTTAGGCTGAGAACCCACACATCCTAGATAATGAGGCTATCATGGATTTAATCGATAAACTCAAAGCAATTGCCCAAAAAGCTGAGAGGGGGACAAGCGAGCTAGAAGGTAGATAGGGCAAGCGATATCGCTCTTTGTCCTTTGATGTAATCCTTCAACCGATAGCGGCTAATTTGCATTAGCTCTTCTATATTTTTTTGGAACATTTGATGTAGCCCGA
>NZ_JADBTX010000077.1:0-24946 GCF_020245945.1 Microcystis sp. M015S2 | reverse complement strand
GAATTATGAATTATGAATTATGAATTATGAATTGGGGAGAGGGGAGAAAAAATTCTGTCAAGTTCTCTAGACAACTGTACAAAATCGAAAATTTTCTTGTTATCACTGTAGAGAAAGAGTAGTTTTATGTTAAGCGAATCTGACCGTGAGCCTATCCAAAGAAACCAATCATCCCGATCGCACCTATTTCGCTCGTTCTCTCCAGCGATTGGAGCAGGATGTGCTGAGAATGGGAACCTTGGTCGAAGAATCCTTTCGTCTTAGCCATCAATCCCTCTTTGCTGGGGATTTGGAAATGGCGAAAAAAATCGCCCCCCTCGATAAGGAAATCGATCGCTACTACCGTCAAATCGAGTTAGATTGTGCCACTCTCATGACTCTACAGGCTCCCGTAGCCCAAGATTTGCGGCTTTTAAGTGCTTTTATGCAATTAGTGCGCGATTTGGAACGGATCGGCGATTATGCCAAGGATTTAGCCGAAATAGCACTCAAGTTATTCGCCTATACTCCCCACGATTGTATGAGTGAGATCGAGGCCATGTCCCACCATGCTCAGTATATGTTAGCCACGAGTCTGGTTGCTCTGGCTGACCTCGATCAAGAAGCAGGTCCAAAGGTCAAAGAACTAGATAATACGGTCGATCGAGCCTATGACTATCTTTATCACACTCTCGCCCATCAAAGAGATATCAAAGGTGTGGTGGAACCAATCCTGCTGATGGCTTTACTAATCCGTCATCTGGAACGTATGGCCGATCACGCCACCAATATCGCCCAAAGGGTATCTTACATCGTTACCGGACAGAGAGGCTGAGGGTGTGGAGGCTCCTGAGATGATTTCTCTCGAACTCTGGCCTTCGCTTTTAGCGTTTACGACTCAGGGGGTTTACAATTTCACTTAACCCCTCTCCCAAGAGGGATAAACCCACCACCATCGTGGTCATTGCTAATCCGGGGAATAAAGTGGTCCACCAGATGCCTGTAGATAAATCCGCCAAAGCTTCCTTGAGATCATGACCCCATTCAGCCACTTCTTCCGGTAATCCTAAGCCTAAAAAGCCTAAACCGCCTAAAACAAGGATCGCATCCGCCGCGTTGAGGGTAAAAAGAACCGGGACACTCTGGACGACATTAAAGAAAAGATATTTTGATAATATACGGCTAGGACTGGCACCGATCGCTCGTGCCGCTTCGATAAATAACTCATTTTTAACGCTGGCGGTTTGATTTCTGACCACGCGAAAATATTGGGGAATATAGGCAATGCTAACAGCGATGGCTACATTGACGATACCACGACCCAAGACGAAGGCGAGAGCCACCGACAATAATAACCCTGGCAAGGTGTAGAGGGTATCCATGAGAAAGAGGAGAACGCGATCAAGCTTACCCCCCAAATAACCGCTAATTAACCCTAAAGGAACCCCGATGACCAAAGATAATCCTGTGGCCAAAAATACCACGGACAAGGCCGCCCGGGCCCCGAATAGGGTGCGGGAAAAGACATCATAACCGCGCACATTCGTCCCGAACCAATGGGCGTAACTGGGGGCTTGTAGGGGATAATTGCTTAAAATGTCGGTTGAATCCTGAATCAGGCCGATCGCTTGCAGAAGGGGCGAAAACAGGGCAATCAGGATAAAAATAATTGTCAATACCAACCCAACCCCTAGGAGCTTAGTAGTTAGGTTGGGTTTCAGAAAAGGATCGATCGGCAATTTAACAGGAGTCATCGACAAAATTTAGCCATTGCATAGAACGCTAATTGTACAAGAGCAGTGTTTTTTCAAACAGCTGGGGCCGAAACGACCATAAACCAGAGCAAGACTGCTAAAGCTAAAACAGTTAGTTTAATGAGGATATAAAGCAGTCCGTTGGGATAAAGGAGATCGTGAAACATATTGCCTCCTTGGGAGAGTAGCGATTGTCTCTCTCTATCTTTGATCTTAAGTCTTTCTTTGTTCAGCTGACGCACAACTTAACAAAACGTGCGATTATAGGGAAAAAGATTTTTTTACTAGCTATGGCACTACTGACCACAGGAAAACCATTTATTCGCGATCTGGAACAATACGGCGCTTTAGGTGTTTACGCACCCTTAGAAGGAGGTTACGAGGGACGCTATCAAAGACGTTTACGGGCCACTGGTTACAATGTCCTGCATATCACTGCTAGAGGTCTAGGCGATTTAAGTGCCTATCTTACCGGCATTCATGGAGTCCGTCCCCCCCATTTGGGTAAAAAAAATATCGGTCGGGAAGCAGCCGTGGGACCGGTTTATTTTATTCCTCCCATTGCTACCTATCAATTGGAAAATTTACCCCCCAAATCTAAAGGTTTAGTGATTTGGATTATTGAAAGTTTTGTTTTATCCTCGGAAGAAAAACAATACTTAATTAATCTTAGTCAACAGGAACCCCGGTTAAAATTTGTCCTCGAATTGGGTGGGGAAAGATATTTCCGTTGGCAACCTTTGAGCAAATCTTTAATCGCTGCCTAGAATTACCGAAATAACACGGTTATTGAAATATCTCTGCCTCAAACCCTCTCCCCAGAGAGGGAAACTTCAATTCTTGAGAGTTTGTTGTTCCTCCCTTACCCTTTGGTAGCTATCCATTTTGAGAACTGATATTATCTCAAGATATAGCTAGAATCCCGTAGATTCCCAGCGCTGAAAGCGCCAAGGTTTTAACCAATAGGCTTTTATCTGTCTATTTCCTTCTTTCCAAGTGCATTGAATCTGAGAATTAGCAGGATTCTTACCACATTGGGGCTGAAGATTCAAAATACTAGAGATTTCGCTAGGATTAATCTGAGGATCGGAACCAAAACTTTTTTCGACAATTCTTCTCTCCACTGCCACCTTATTAGTGGGAGTCAGATGGAAATAATCAGACTGGGTAAGCAAAATCGAAGATAATAGAGTTCCAAACATTGTGATTAATCGCAACCTCAGAGATAAAACCAATAGATATCTCCAAAATTTATAAACGACATTCCGCACATCTTCACATACTTTTATATATTCTTACATTCCCCAAGATGTTTTATTGTTCTTCGATTCCCCAGTGCGGTTACTCAGGCCTAACACTCCCAGCTTAATCGGTACAAAAGAACTGATAATTGCTGCTGGCAAACCTGGCTGAAAACTGTCTTAATTTTGCCAGTTGACCTAGGTGAATTTGCCATAATATGGGATATCGTTGCCGCAAAAAACCTAGGAGTTAGATCGTGACAGTTAGAGTTCGTATTGCCCCCAGTCCCACGGGAAATTTACACATTGGAACAGCACGCACAGCCGTGTTTAACTGGCTTTTTGCCCGTCATCACCGGGGTAAATTTATCTTGCGCGTGGAAGATACAGATTTAGAACGTTCTCGACCAGAATATACGGAAAATATTCAAGCGGGCCTACAATGGTTAGGACTGAATTGGGATGAAGGTCCTTTTTTTCAAACTCAACGCCTTAATTATTATCGTCAGGCCATTCAAACCCTGCTCGATCGAGGTTTAGCCTATCGTTGTTATTGTACCCCGGAAGAATTGGAAAAAATGCGGGAAGAACAAAAAGCCCGCAATCTTGCCCCCCGTTACGATAATCGTCACCGTTATCTCACCCCCGAACAACAAGCGCAATTCGAGCAAGCGGGGAGAAAAGCAGTAATTCGTTTTATTATTGATGACGATCGAGAAATTATTTGGCAGGATTTAATCCGGGAAAAAGTTATCTGGAAAGGTAGTGATTTAGGTGGCGATATGGTGATCGCTCGTACCCCAGAAAATGGGGAAGAAAACTTCGGTCAGCCTCTCTATAATTTAGCGGTAGTTGTTGATGATATTGATATGGCAATTACCCATGTTATTCGTGGGGAAGATCACATCGCTAATACGGCTAAACAAATTCTTTTATACGAAGCTTTGGGGGCAAAAGTGCCGGAGTTTGCCCACACTCCTTTAATCTTAAATCAGGAGGGTCGCAAGTTATCTAAACGGGATGGAGTCACTTCGATCGATGATTTCCGAAAACTGGGTTTTTTGCCGCAAGCTTTGGTTAATTACATGACTCTCCTCGGTTGGACTCCTCCCGATTCCACTGAAGAAATTTTTACCCTTGAAGCGGCCGCTGAAGTGTTTAGTTTAGAACGGGTAAATAAAGCGGGGGCCAAATTTGACTGGACTAAATTGGATTGGATTAATAGTCAATATCTCCATCGTTTAACCGGTGAGGAATTAGTGCCTTTACTTTTCCCCTACTGGCAAGAAGCAGGGTACAATTTTGATGCTGAAACCGATCGAGCTTGGTTGATCGGTTTGGCTACTCTCATCGGTCCGAGTTTAACTCGTTTAAGCGATGCTGTCGCTGAAAGTCGCTTACTTTTAACCCCTCTGGCTAATTATAATCAGGAGGCTTTAAGTCAATTACAATTAGAGGGAGTTAAGGATATTATCAAGGATATTCTCGCCGCTATTACTCCCAATTTAACTGGAGAAGTTGCTAAGGAAATTGTGGAGACCACAACTAAAGCCCATCGGGTTAAAAAAGGTCTGGTGATGAAGTCTCTACGCGCCGCTTTGATGGGGGAGTTACACGGTCCGGATTTAATGCAGTCTTGGCTACTTCTCAATCAAAAAGGTTGGGATCTATCCCGTCTTCAGCAAGCAGTAAATAGTTAAATTGACTGGCTATCAGTTATCAGAAAATTTCTTGTATATTAGGGTTGACAAATTCCCTAGAATTGCTATATAATTTCTAGTATAATGGGAATCCGTGTCGCCCTGCATACCCTGCTCGTGATCGATTACTGAGGGGACGGGGGCAGATTTTTCGGTTTTTTCCCCTAACTGTCAGGGGCGATCTAGAAACTTTCTTAATTTTTAGGCATTATCCGCAACTTTTCCCTAAATATAGATTTGTTAATCTCCTGACAAAAACCTATGGGTGAAAAAAAACGCATTGGAATTCTCACCAGTGGTGGCGACTGTGCGGGTTTAAATGCCGCCATTCGTGCCGTTGTCCACCATGCCAGTGGCAATTATGGCTGGGAAGTGGTGGGTATTCGAGAAGCAACTAACGGATTAATTAGCCGTCCCCCCAAAACCACTATCTTTGATATTGAAGGAGTCGATCGCCTGTTGGTGATGGGAGGAACAATTCTCGGTACTACCAATAAGGGGGATCCCTTCGCTTTCCCGATGCCCGATGGAACCCTGATCGATCGCTCTCAGGACATCATCGACGGCTATCATAGTCTGGGACTGGATGCCCTGATCGGCATCGGTGGCGATGGTAGTCTGGCGATTTTGCGCCGTATTGCCCAACAGGGAGGCATTAATCTGATTGGTATCCCAAAAACCATCGATAATGATGTGGGAGCGACAGAAGTCTCCATCGGCTTCGATACAGCTACTAATATCGCCACAGAAGCCCTCGATCGCCTCCATTTTACCGCCGCTAGTCATAACCGGGTGATGATCCTAGAAGTTATGGGTAGAGATGCCGGCCATATCGCCCTGGCTGCCGGTATTGCGGGAGGGGCCGATATCATTCTCATTCCCGAAATTCCCTACCGATTAGAGAAGGTCTGCGAGAAGATCCGGCAACGGCAGCGTATGGATAAACAGTTTTCTCTGATTATTGTCTCCGAGGCTGTGCGTACCGAAACTGGCAATCGCCTAGTGCAAAAGGAAGCCCTAGGAGAAGATCGTCTCGGGGGTATCGGTCGCTATTTAGCCGAAGAAGTTGCCAGGGAAACCGGGGCCGAAACGAGAGTGACTTTCCTGGGCCACATTCAACGGGGGGGTATTCCTTCTCCGATGGATCGCTTACTGGGGGCGGCTTTTGGCGTGGCGGCCGTGGATCTGATCGCCAGGAGGGAATTCGATCGCATGGTGGCCTGGCAAAATCGGCAAGTGGTCAGTGTTCCCATTGAGGAGGCGATTAAAACCTATCGCGTCGTCGATCCCGAAGAAACTTTAGTCAAAACCGCCAGGGGTTTGGGTATTTGTCTAGGGGATTGAGATTAAATCTAGGGGAATCGGTGCGAGAATTAACCCTTAAGTATCGCCCTTTCCCCACCGATTAAAATTACCCCTCAAATAAAGAAGTTATTTCACCATTAATATAACTGCTGTAATTAACTTCCTTTATGGCATAAAATTACAATATCTATTAAATTTTACCCTATCGGTACAAAAAATCTTTTTCTACCACAAGAAACTACTTTTGAGCAATTAATTAATAAAATTTAATAAGTAGAAGCACAGGCAAAACATAAAACCCCCTCAACTGACTGAATGAAGGGGCATTTATGGTATTTTTGTCAGCAATTTAGCCTACTTTTATGGTTTGAGTTTGCGTTTGAGGGTTGAAGCTGCACCGAGGGTGCCGAGGGCTAGGAAGCCGAGGGTAGAGGTGGGTTCGGGAACAGATGTAGAGATAACTTGAAACTGAAAATTAGGACCGAAACGGCCATTGCCAGATCCAGTGTTAGAAGGGAAAGAGAAACCACCAGCCGAATTGTTAACTGCCGTGCCTAAAAAGGTAATTTCTGGGGCTGTGACGATCGAACTAGCACCAGTTGTATATCCATCAGAAAAAGGTTCATAAACTTCTGAACCTAGAAAATACGTTAACCCGCTGGTCAAAGCCACTGGCGTGATCGCCGCATAGCGAAAGCTACCGGTTAATGGACTATTGGTTTGAATAGTAGCGGAACCGAGCAGAGTTCCAGTTGAACTCCATAAACCAACCTGATGAGATTGCCCTAAAGGGTCTGCCGGAGTTTCATCCCATAGCCCTAAAGAAGTTACCGAGAGATTGTCATTAGCGGTAAATGACCATCCTATGGTCCTGTGCGTTAGACCAATACTTGTGAACACAGAACCACCCGTAAAGCTTTGTAAAGCGACGATCGCTTGAGCTTGAGTCGGAAACAATAAAAAAGGAACGACTAGAGCAGAGATGGCGGCTGAGTTTTTGAGCATTTTAACCTCTTTTTCTTGCTGAAACTTAAAAAAGAAACGAGACAATAATACACATTACCCCCCCCAATCTGTATCCTAAGCTACAATTTTATAAATCTTTATATTTCTTTCCCTAACTATCCCTTGCCTTCGGGAGCGATAGATTAGTATAGAATGGGTGAAAATAATTTTTCTCCATTGATTTCGGGTGTCTCATGCGTATTCAATGGGATGAAGCCAAACGACAGCGAGTTTTAACAGAACGTGACATTGACTTGACTCGGTTAAACGATCTGCTTTACAAACCTTACATCGAAGACCAACGCTCTGAGCAGCCAGAACAATATCGGATTGTTGGCTTTGCGGGCGGAACGTTAACAACATTCATCGTAGAATACAGAGTCGATGAAGTCGGTGATTACATTTGGGTTGTCACCGCTTGGAAATCAACTAAACAGGAGCGCAAAAGCTATGAGGAAACAGTCAACTGAAATTAAAGATATTGAGGAAATTGCTCAACAAGCACATCTAGGGAAAGATGTCTCTGAGCATTTCACAGGTAATTTTCAGGTTAAGCAACAGATTAATCTTGATTTTCCCCCGGAATTACTACGAAGCATAGATGTAGAGTGTCAATTGCAGAACATGAATCGTCAGGATTGGATCAAGATGGTTTGCGTTGAAAAACTCCGTGCAATTCAATCTAGCAGAATAGCCAATACTGTTTAGTGGGGTCAAAGTATCCTACGCTACAATTTAATAAATCTTTACATTCCTCTCCCTAGCTTAGGGATTGACAGGGGAAGATTCCCTCGCACCAACTAGCTGATAGACTAGGGATACCAGCTTTGATTTGGGAGTGAGAGAGTGGTTAAGTTAACCGATTCCCAAATTGCTCAAGAAATTGGCAAGATTGTCGGTAAATTTGAGCTTTATCAATGTGCAGTGGCTAACAGACAACGAAATTGAGGGGAAAGTGATCGAACCGAAAACGCGCTATCATGATCAAGATTATCTCATCAGCGATCGCGTGGGGAATGATCGATCAATCAATTACGATCAATGGAAAACACTATGGGGTAGAAGTAAGGGGAAGAGTATTTGATCATCTGTCTCCTCAAGGAATGAAACGAGAGGATTGGCTAAAGATTTTCATTGCCAAAGTGAAGAGTTTATAAGCTACAATGTCGGGACTATAGCTCGTCTAGTAATTCTGGTGAAACCGTCTATTTGTGATAGCATATAGTTAGACTTCGACCATTTGGGAGAGGCAAACTATGATAGATTATAATTTAGACGCGGCGCATAGCATTCTCTATATGCGACCTACATCTGCACTTGCGGCGGAAGATTTTGTCAAGATTGCGGAGGCAGTGGATCCCCACATTGAAGCCACTGGCGGCCTTGCTGGCGTGATCATTGAAGTTCCCGAGTTCACTGGTTGGGAGAGTTTTGGCGCCTTGGTCGCTCATTTCCGGCTGATACGCGACCATCACAAGTACGTCAGTAAAGTGGCCGTAGTGACTGATTCCACTCTGGTTAAACTGATTGAAAGTCTGGCTTCCCACTTTGTCGCGGCTGAAGTCAGGCAGTTTCCTTGGGGTGAAACAGAGGTAGCGACCCAATGGGTATTAGGCGACTCCTGATTCTCTTCAGGTCGACCGGATAGGCTTTGAGGTTTGTTGTCATCTTCAAGACCAGAGAAAATCTACATCTCTACACTACCGCTAGTGGTCTCCTGTTTAACTGATATACTATCTGGGGACTTAACAAAATTAAGTCCCTATTGTGTTGTTTTGAGCAACTGAGTTGAAGAGAGAAATGCCGATCACTTCCCTTACCAATCTGGACTACTATGACCGGGTGAATCCTGACCTATTGCGCTTATTACCGCCAGATGCCTCGGTGATTGTGGAAGTGGGTTGCGGCACGGGCGCGTTGGGGCAGTATTATAAGAAAATTAATCCAAATGCTAATTATATAGGCATCGAACTGAATGCCCAAGCGGCCGAAATTGCGAAAACTCGGTTGGATCAAGTCATTGTCGGCAATGTCGAAGCATTGGATTTAGGGACTATCATTCTGCCTAATAGCGTAGATTGTTTGATTTATGGTGACGTTTTAGAACATTTACAAGACCCCTGGCGAGTATTAAATCAGCAAATTACTTGGCTTCAACCCGCTGGCCAAGTCCTAGCCTGTATTCCCAATATTCAACATTGGAGTATTCTAATTAATCTGTTAAGAGGAGTCTGGGAATATGAAGATGAAGGGTTATTAGACCGCACTCATTTGCGTTTTTTTACGTTATTGAGTATTAAAAAATGGTTTGCTGAAGCAGGATTACAAATTTATGAGATTCAGACACGAGGACAGAAAAATGAGAATTTTCAAACTGCTCAAAAACTATTGGCTCCCACCCTTCAATCCCTGGGCATTAATGCCGAACAATTTGCAATTCAAACAGGAGCCTTTCAATATGTAGTCAGAGCCTTAAAATCTACCCAAGCACCTCGCCCTTTACTGATTCAAACAATGATGATGGTTCCCCTGGCTTGCGATCGCGTCCGGGTCTTAGAACCGGATCAGTTCAGTGCCACCATTCCTGGTGTAAGAACCGTTTCCAGTGTTAAATCGGCGGATTTAGGAATTGCCCGGCCAGAGGAGGAAAAAATCTTTATTTGGCAACGGGGAGCTTTACAACCGGATGAACTTGCCAAAATTCAGGACCTTTTAGCCAAAGATTATTTAATTATTGCTGAAATGGATGATGATCCCCGTTTTTGGCCAGAACATGAACAAAATCAATTTTTAACCTATCGGGCTTGTCATGGTATTCAAACCACCACAGAGCCGTTAGCAGCATTTTTTCGTACCATTAATCCCAATGTGGCTGTTTTTCCCAATCAATTGGCCTATCTTCCCCCCCAACGGCAATATCCCCAAAATAATACCGTTAAGCTCTTTTTTGGAGCCTTAAATCGTCAAGCAGACTGGCAAGCTATTTTACCCACCCTCAATCAAGTCTTAGCCGACTACGG
Source organism: Microcystis sp. M015S2 (assembly GCF_020245945.1). Taxonomy (NCBI): domain Bacteria; kingdom Bacillati; phylum Cyanobacteriota; class Cyanophyceae; order Chroococcales; family Microcystaceae; genus Microcystis; species Microcystis sp. M015S2. The sequence continues at coordinate 14,942 of NZ_JADBTX010000077.1, read as the reverse complement.
AGAGCAAATCTCTGCCCAGGTGATTCATGATCGAGAATTTTTTGAGGCATTAGCCATTACCAATAAAGCTTTTGAACCCTTTTGTGATTATGAGCGGTATCAAGCCCTATTAAGAACCTGTGATATTGCCTTGTTGCCCCTCAATCCGACAGCCTTTAATAGTATGAAATCTGATTTAAAGTTTATTGAATGTGCGGGTCATGGCGTGACCGTTTTAGCTAGTCCCACGGTGTATGAAGCGTCTATTCAATCCGGTGAAACGGGTTTAATTTATGATTCTTTAACTGAATTTTCTGCACAATTACGACAATTAATTGAAAATCCTTCTTTTCGGCAACAACTGGCCAACAATGCCTATCAATGGGTCAAGCAAAATCGCTTACTGGCCCAACATTACCGCCAGCGAAGGGATTGGTATTGTCAGATGCGGGACGAATTACCCCGTTTAACCCAAGAATTATGGCAACGGGTTCCAGAGTTACATGAGAATGTTAACTAATCTTCTTTCATTCATAGGTAGGGTCTGCTAAAAAAGTTTATTGGTGGGGTTAGGAGTCAGTAGCCAGTCGTCGGGAGGGGAAGTCAGAATAACAGAATGACCTTGCACGTCTGGAAAGTGCCAGGGTTTTGAGTCCCTATTTCGATTTCTCGACGTTTATTTCTGGCGATTTTTGGGCTAAAAAAGTGCTAAAATCGTTTTCTAGTAAGGCTTCCAGTAATTTTCAGCAAGCCCTAACTAATCTTCTTTCATTCATAGGTAAGCAGGACAAAGACCCTAGCCCAATGGCACCTAAAGAAATAGAGTGGTTATAGCAATGGCGGCAAGAAGGAAAATTATATCATCATTTATTTATTTAACTCTATCTCCCCGATGAAGTAGCCCCTTAGAGTGGGTTACGCTGTCACTAACCCACCCTAAAATCGCAGCATGGGAGCAATTGGTTAATAATCAAAAAATCTCCCTGTCAAAGGGAGATTTTAGCCAATATCTGGGATTATCCCCGACAAATTACACTAATTTCAGATCGGGATAATTGGCGAGAATGTCATCTTGACTGAGAATATCACCCTCGCTTTGGGGAGTCCAAATCACTTCTACTGCTAAAAGTCGATCGCCTCCCATACTACCAATTTGTTGCAGGGCCTGTTTCAAGTCTTGGGAATCATTAATTTTGGCTAGGGAAAATTTACCAACAATGCCGGCTAAAATAGTCACCAAAATATAGCCTTCCGGTGCGGTTTTAGCTAATTCTCCAGCCGATTCGGGTAAAATATTTTCTCTAGAACCTTGACGCAATTGATTATTGTAATTAGTTAAGGTTTCCGCCGTTAGTTTACCGCGTTCGTTGAGAGACCACTGATTAAACTTCGCTTCTGCACTGCTGAGGCTGGTTTGTTGGCAATCGACGTTACCATAAACCCAGTATTCCGGATGACGCAACAGGGCGAGGGCCGATTCTTGTAAGACTTCGACGCGTCCCTCGGAGGTGCTAGTATCCACAGTTAGGGCGATTTGATTTAATTCTTTTTGCAGATAACGGGCATTAGCCAACAAACCCACCTGTACTTTAGCCACGGAGACGGTTTCATAACCGGATTCTATCGTCATACCGTTTTCATCACTGCCTCCACCATTACGGAAAGCATTAACGAGGAAATTGGCAATAGCAAAAAAGATTAACAGAGATATTAAGCCACCGCCACCACCACCCCAAAAGAAGGGTAAGAGGAAGGGAAAACCAATACCTCCACCGTAACCGGGGGAACTGTAACCACCACCTCTAGAAGGGCTAATACTGCGACTAGGGGCGCGAAAACTACCGCCACCCATTCTACCCCCCGATGCCGCCAAAGCACTGGGAATAGAACCGAAAATCAGCGTTGTCACTAATCCTAGAACTAATAGCGGCTTGGCAAGCGATCGAACTTTAGTTAAAATTTTGTCAATCATAAGAACACCGAAGCAACCCTTTATTTACTAGGATAACCAGTTTCTCCCTCAGAGATAGACAAATCCCGAATAGGGATAACCGAATCAGTCATCAGTGATCAGTTATCAGTGATCAGATTTGAGTTTTCAGTTCACTGTTTACTGTTTACTGTTTACTGATCACTGACAAAACCCCCACCCCCAAATTTATGACTTGGAATTTCTCCCCTCCCACGGATTCGGACTTAGGCGATCGCGAAGTACCCTTAGAAAGTCATCATCTCTGGGGTAAACGGATTGCTTTACTGGTAACGGGAGGGATTGCGGCCATGAAAGCGCCGCTAATTGCCCGATCTTTGCGGAAATTCGGGGCTACAGTCGTGGCTTTTGTCTCGGAAGAAGCTTTAAGATACGTTACTAGGGAAGCTTTGGAATGGAGTACGGTTAATCCCGTAATTAGCCAATTAACGGCAAAAGCAGAACATTTAAGCGATCAATCTCCCTTTGATCTTTATTTAGTCGCCCCCGCTACCTATAACACGATTAATAAGTTTCGTTACGGAATCGCTGACGGAGTGATCACTTCATGCTTGGCCTCGGCCTTGGGACGACAGGAAAAGGGAAAAACTAAAATTCTGCTTGTCCCCACCATGCACGGCAGTTTACATAATGCTATTCTGAGCGAATCTTTGCAAACTCTCGATCGCTGGGGAGTTGAGATTATGCCACCCCGGGATGATTACGGTAAACACAATCTCCCCGGGGAAAAAGAGATTACCGTGGCAGCCTGTGGGATTCTCAGTAATTCTGTACTGAAAAATATGGCGATTTTAGTCACCGGTGGACCCACACCCGTGATTATCGATAATATCCGTCGTTTAACTAATCGTTTTACTGGACAATTAGGAGTCGCTATTGCAGAAGAATTATACCTGCGCGGGGCCAAGGTGCAGTTAATCCACGGACGCGGCAGCTATACACCCCCTGCTTATTTACCCCATGAAATCATTGAAACTTATGACGAGTATCTAGGGAAGGTGATGGGAGAATTAGAGAGTAAAGATTATAAATTTGGGATTTTTTCGGCATCAGTGGCAGATTATCGCTTAGAAAGTCCTTTTTCTGGTAAGATTCCCAGTGGAAGGCAGTTAAACCTTAATTTTGTGCCGACGGAAAAAGTGATTGACAAGGTGAGAGAAAAATTTCCCGATTTAGAGATGGTGACTTTCAAGTATCAGGAGGGAGTCAGTCAGGAGGAGTTACTGGAAATCGCCCGTAAACGCCTAGAAAAGGGCTATCAGGCGGTCATTGCTAATCGGGGTGAGGAAAAGGGCGATCACGGGGAACAGGTGGCTTATTTGGTCACAAAAGCGGCACTGGGGAAATTTATCGGTAAAAAAGCGATCGCTATTGGCATCGCCGAATATTTAGAAGAGCGAGCCAAAAATGTTACAATCAAAAAAATTTAATATTTTTTAATATTAATTTGCAAAAATTTAGGGTAACACAGTCATGGGTAACATCAACTTCGTCAAAGAGAATAAGATCGTGGTAGCGGCAGATGGGGCGAATTTACGAGAGAAAGCAATCCAGAATGGCGTTGATATCTACACTTTTGGCGGTAAATTGATGAATTGTGGCGGTTACGGTCAGTGTGGTACTTGTATAGTGGCAATTGTTGAGGGGATGGAAAATCTCTCGGCTAAAACCGACTTTGAACAGCGCTGTCTGAAGAAAAAACCCGAAAATTATCGTTTAGCCTGTCAAACCATGGTTAATGGCCCTATTAGCGTCCAAACTAAACCAAAATAGCATTTATCGGTTTTTGAGCTGCGGCCCGATCGGTGATCACTGATCACCGATCACTGATACAAACTAACTAGGAACAATATTTAAGAAAGCATCGAAGTCTTTTAATGCTTCTTGGAATTGAGTAGCAGCGAGACTAGCATCTTTTTCTTTGGCTGCCGCATCGATACGTTCAAAGTGAACGAAAAGATTTTTCGCTAACTGCTTGGCCTTTTCTTGGTCTTTGGGCAGTAAATTACGGGATAATCCTACCATTTCCTGACGCAATTGCCCCAAAGGACCATGGATATAGGTGCGAGTATCTACCCAATTTTTGTCAGCGATGAGGTCTTGCAAAACGCTCATTTTTTCGCGAAATCCTTCTATGGGTTGTATGTAAACCTGTAACTGTTCGATTTTTTGGGGACTATAGACGGTGGGGATAGTTGCTTGGGGACCACTGCAACTAACCAGCAGGGTAGTAACTAGGACTAAAACTAGGGAAATAATCGAGCGAAGACGTGGCATTGGTTTATATGTACTATTTAACAAACTATTGACGTTCTCTCCCTTAACCAGTCAAGGTATCGGGACGATTTTTACTTTATCAGGTTGTGGGATTCCCAAATCAGATTTTACTCCCAACGGCCTTGACAGTAACTCGGTGTTATTGGACGATAATCAGCAATTTTGCCTCTGATCCCCCCTTAATCCCCCCTTGATAAGGGGGGTGTCTGATAATTTTTAACACCTACCTACTTATTGATTACAGCTTAAACTGTTTCATAAAAGCTCGATCGATCCGATCTTTCCATGACCATAATAACGGTGATTGCCAGCCAAAACCGCCCCAAGATGCGATCGCTTGTTGGTCTCCTGTGCCGATTAAACTCAGATAATTTTTCTGGGGAAAATAGGGTTTTAATGGCTGATTTTGCAGAATTCTTGCTAAATTATCGAATAGGGGTTTTCCTTGTCGGACGGCAAAAACTCCCGCTTTCGGACGAGGATAATCTGGAATCGTGGCAATATCTCCCACGGCAAAAATATGGGGATGAGACAGGGATTGCAGATAATTATTCACTAAAATAAACCCTTTTTCATCTGTCAGTAATCCTGACGCTTTAATCCAACTAGGGGCCGAGGCAGTCGTTACCCAAATTGTATAATCCATGGGTAAAACTAAACCCGATGAACAGATAATCCGATCTGCTTGCACTGCCGTCACATCCGTTGATAAATATACTCTAATTCCCTTTTGTTTAAAAATATTCTCTAAACGTTGACCGACCCAATTATTATGGCCTGGTAGTAGTTTTTTTCCTCGATGAATTAGAGACAAATTCAAATTACTGCTAGAGTTGAGAATTTTGGCCAAACGGGACTGCATATTTAAAGCTAATTCTACCCCGCCCGCGCCACCACCAACAATGACGATATTGAGAGGATTATTAGGGTTACTAACCGCTTTTTTGAGGATTTCTTGCCATCCTTCCCGAAAAATCGGCACCGGTTTGGCGGGAATAGCGTATTCTTTAGCACCGATAACATTATCTACTGCTGGGATGCTGCCGATATCGATCGAGAGATAATCAAAGGGAATCGGTGAAGAATTATGACAAATTACTTGACATTTTTCCGTATCTATAAAATTAGCCTTGTTTAAACAGAATTGCGCTTGAGAATACCTAGCTAGAGAAGGTAAATCGATATGAGTCTCAGCAAAATCATAAAAACCGGCGATGTGGCCGGGTAACATTCCCGAATAGGGGGTATGGGTGACATCGCTAATTAAAGTTAATTGAACGTTTTTTAGGGGTGATTGCCCCCAAAGACGAAGGGCGATCGCATGACTGTGACCACCACCGATAAAAACCAGGCGCTTGACTAAATCCATAAAAAAAAGGGGATTGCTGCCGGAAAAGTTAAATTCTAATGAATATATCTTCTGACACAGAAATTCTGTTGCAAGATCGAGAGTAGATAGACAAAAACTCAAGGCATCGAGGCCAGGAACTTGTAACCAATGACAGTCAATTGGGATTTTGATCTTTTCGGACTCGATATTCTTAAGTAAATTCTATCTATTATCTTCGCTTCCCAATAGAGAGAAGTCTATGCAAGAAGTTTATATCGTGGCCGCTGTCCGGACTCCAATTGGTCGTTTTGGTGGGGGATTGATGGGATTATCCCCGGCCGATTTAGGGGCAACAGTGATGAAATCCGCCCTAGAAATCGCTAATTTGCCCCCAGAAGCCCTAGATTTGTACATTTTCGGCAATGTTTTGGGATCGGGTCATGGTCAGTTAATTCCCCGACAAGCGGCGATTAAAGCGGGAATTCCCGTAACTGTGGACGGATATCGGGTGGATATGGTTTGTTCTTCGGGAATGATTGCCGTTAGTAACGCTGCCACCTCAATTCGCGCCGGAGAAGCGGCTCTCGTCCTCGCTGGTGGTATTGAATCCATGTCCCAAACCGGCTTTTTTCTCTCCCATCGGGCCCGGTGGGGTTATAAATTCCTCATGGGTGCGCCGGAACAATTAACCGATTTATTACTGCACGATGGCTTAACCGATGCTACCACGACTGAGGGCATGGGTTCCCAAGTCGATCGCCTCTGTCTCGATCGCGGGGTTTCTCGGCAAGCATTGGACGAAATTGCCGCCTTATCCCACCAAAGAGCGGCCACAGCCACAGAAAAAGGCTGGTTTAAGGGCGAAATCGTGCCAATTGAGCTTAAATCTAAGAAAGGTTCCACAATTCTTGATCAAGATGAGGGTATTCGTGCCGATAGTACCCCGGAAGGTTTAGGAAAACTGCGGCCGGCTTTTAATCCGTCGGGAGTTTTAACCGCAGGGAATAGTAGTCAGATTTCCGATGGGGCTGCCGCTATCCTTTTAGCCAGTCAAAAAGCTGTGGATCAGTACGGTTTAAAACCAATTGCCAAAATCCTTGGCGGCGCTGTGGGTGCTGGAAAAACCGATCGCTTCCCAGAATTCCCCGTCCTGGCGGTGAAAAAATTACTGGCATCTCTCAATAAAACGATCGAAGATTTCGATTTAGTGGAAAATAACGAAGCTTTTGCCTTAAATAATCTGCTTTTTGAGATGGATCTGGGGTTAGCTAGGGAAAAACAAAACGTTCACGGTGGCGCGATCGCATTAGGTCATCCCATCGGTGCTTCCGGTGCGCGGATTCTGGTGACGTTAATTAACGCGTTGAAAGTACAGGATAAAACCCTCGGTATGGGGGCCATCTGTCATGGGACCGGTGGCGGAACAGCGATCGCAATTGAAAGAGTTTAGGAGGAAAAAGCTATGGTATCTCTCGGACTAGAGGAAAAAGTTATCGTCGTTACCGGCGGAAATCGAGGCATTGGGGCGGCTATTGTCTCTCTTTTGATAGATTTGGGGGCCAAGGTGGCTTACACGGATTTAGTCACCGATAATCCCCAGGGTTTAGGCATTGTCGCCGACGTGACTAAGTTGGAATCCATGGAAGCGGCAGCTCAACAAATTGAAGCGGAATTGGGACCGGTTTACGGTATCGTCGCTAACGCGGGGATTACCAGAGATAACTTTTTCCCTAAATTAACGCCGCTAGATTGGGATTTAGTGATTAATGTCAACCTAAAAGGGGTTAATCACACGATTAAGCCGTTTATTGAGGGAATGTACGAACGACAAGCGGGATCGATCGTTTGTATTAGTTCTATTTCCGGTGATCGCGGTAATGCCGGCCAAACTAATTACGCGGCTACAAAAGCGGCAGTTATCGGTTTAGTCAAATCCCTAGCGCGAGAAGCTGCCCGTTATAATATTCGCGCCAATGCGATTGCGCCGGGGTTTATTAACACGGAAATGACTTTAGCGATTCCCGAGAAAGTTCGCGATAAAATCACCGCCGAAATTCCCTGTCGTCGCTTCGGTGAACCCGCAGATATCGCCTGGGCAACTGCTTATTTACTCTCTCCCATTGCCAGCAGTTATGTCTCTGGAGAAGTCCTCAGAGTTAATGGGGCCCATCACACCTAATCAGTTATCAGTTATCAGTTATCAGTGGGTAAGTTATCAGTGGGTAAGTTAAGTAGGTGGATGGAATTAAATATAAGATGAACGTAGGTTGGGTTGAAGCATGAAACCCAACGCCCGATTATGTTACGCTACCGCTAACCCATCCTACAAATAATTGTGCTTAATCAGTTATCAGTGGGTAAGTTATCAGTTATCTGTCTTCTGTCTCGGAGTCTCGACTAGGAAATTAATTTTACACGACTACTTATCAGTTATCGGGTGTAGAGTGGGTTAGTAAACTAGAGAAATTAGAGTTAAAGTAAAAGGGCAAAAATAATGGATAAACCGACACAAGCTTGGAGTGAGATGGCCGCCGATTACGTCAATCTTTGGACGGAAACTGGGGCAAAAATGTGGTCAAGTTGGTTTGATATGATGGGGGCGATACCGACTCCTATGGGCAATATTAAACCAGAATTGCAAGAGGCAACCCAGCGCTATTTTGATAATCGGGATTTATTGATCAAATTCCTAAAATTATCGATGGAAGCTTGGGAAAGTATCTTCCCGAAAATGCAAACAGGAGAAGACTGGCAAACAATTTTAGATAATTATACCCAACAGATGCGCGGTCAACTGAATAGTTTTACTACCACCACTTCCCAAAGTAGTCAAGATGTCAGTCAACTATGGACAATTTACCTGCAACAATTGCAAAGTCTCAATCATTTATGGTTCGATCCTTTAGTGCTGTCAAATGAGACAATAACCAAAGCTTGGTTAGGTAACACTTCTTCCTTGATCGAACTCAATAATATCTATTGGCAGAAGTTTTATGATGAAACTTTTGGCCAATGGTTACAGATGCCTTTATTGGGATTGCCACGAGAATTTAACCGCAAATTACTCGATAGTTTTGAAACTTGGCGCATTCTTTATCAGGCTAGTATTAACTATCAAATTGTGCTGGCTGATATTCAAGTGAAATCCTTTGAAGCTTTAACTAAAAAATTAGTTTTCTTAGCAGAAAAAGGTCAACCTGTCAAGGATTGGCGAGAATTTCAAGATGTGTGGAGTGTTGTCGCTGATGATATTTTTGAAAAGGCTTTTTGTCAACCAGAAAACCTAAAAGTAAGGGGAAAATTTATTAATTCCCTCAATGATTATCGCCTCAAACAGCAGGATTTGATGGAAATTTACCTGCGTTCGATGAATCTGCCTACCCGCAGCGAAGTCGATGAAATTCATCGGACTATCTATGAATTACGCAAAGAGGTAAAAAGTCTCAAAAAAGCTTTAGGAGAAAAAAAAGAAATAGAAAGTAACAATTAGTTAATTGTGCTTGACAATCAGTTATCAGTTATCAGTTATCAGTTATCGGATTGCAGTTTTAAGTATATAGTGTTAGGTGAAAACTTCGGAACTTTCTTTTCACTGATTACTGTTCACTGCTCACTGAAAAATCCCCACTTCCCTAGGAGAATTAAATTATGTGGTCATTTTTGACGCAAGTGAAACTGGAAGATTTTACCCAAGATTATCTAGAATTAACTCAAAAAAATCTCAAAGGTTTAGACAATCTCAAACGAGTTAAAGAAGAAGATATTCAGTGTGGAGTCTCGGAAAAAGAAGCAGTTTATCGGGAAGATAAAATCATTCTCTACCACTTTAAACCCGTGGTCGAAAAACCCTTCGAGATTCCCTTGCTGATGGTTTATGCTTTGGTCAATCGTCCCTACATGGTAGATTTACAGGAAGGGCGTTCTTTAGTGGCCAATCTGCTGAAATTAGGCTTAGATATCTACTTAATTGATTGGGGATATCCCACCAGAAGCGATCGCTGGTTAACCCTTGATGATTATATCAATGGTTATGTCGATAATTGCGTCGATTTTATTCGTCAAAGTCACCATCTCGACAAAATTAATCTGTTAGGAATCTGTCAGGGGGGAACCTTTAGTTTATGCTATAGTTCCCTCTATCCTGATAAGATAAAAAATCTGGTGACAATGGTGACACCGGTGGACTTTTATCAAACCGAGACCCTCTTAAATATGCGTGGGGGGTGTTCCTTGGGAGCCGAAGCATTAGACATCGATTTAATGGTAGATTCTATGGGCAATATCCCGGGAGATTTTCTCAACTTAGAGTTTCTGGAATTGAAACCTTTACAGTTAGGTTATCAGAAATACCTTGATTTTCCTGACATCATGGAAGACGAATCAAAATTAGTTAATTTTCTGCGTATGGAAAAATGGATTTTTGATAGTCCTGACCAAGCGGGAGAATCCTATCGACAGTTTCTCAAGGATTTCTATCAGCAAAATAAACTGATTAAAGGGGAAGTGATGTTAGGAGATAAACGGGTAGATTTACACAATCTGACCATGCCAATTCTCAATCTTTATGCGGATAAAGATCACCTTGTACCTCCCGCTTCTTCCCTCGCTTTAGGGAATTATATCGGTACTTCTGACTATACCGCTTGTGCTTTCCCGGTCGGACATATCGGAATGTATGTCAGTGGCAAAGTGCAACGGGATTTACCCCCCGCTATTAGCGATTGGTTGAAAGCAAGAGCTTAACAATCCTCGCAGCTATCCCCTTTTCCAATTTGGGAGAGGGGTGTAACACAATACAACACATCGATAAAAAAACATCTACGGGCAGTAAAATAAACTTTTGTAACAGAGGATGTTAAGCACTGTTGCAAGATCGGGCAGAATCGGAGGATATCGTTCCTTTCGGCTAAACCCCTGTGGTACACTGCAAAGCGTACTCGCTCGTAAGTATGTAGGAGAAAACCTGAGTGTTAAGAGTCGCTGTTGTGGGTTCAGGGCCGGCCGGTTCTTCGGCGGCAGAAACATTAGCTAAAGCAGGCATTGAAACCTATTTATTTGAACGCAAATTAGATAATGCTAAACCCTGTGGTGGAGCGATTCCTCTCTGTATGGTGAGCGAATTTGACCTACCTCCTGAAATTATCGATCGCCGGGTGAGAAAAATGAAAATGATCTCCCCCTCGAACGTCGAAGTCGATATTAATCTCGATAATCAAGACGAATATATCGGAATGTGTCGTCGGGAAGTCCTCGACGGTTTTATGAGAGAACGCGCCCATAAATTAGGAGCGCATTTAATCAACGGAACCGTTTACGGTCTCGACATTCCCACCAATAGCACCGATCCCTATACCCTACACTACGCCGATCACTCCCACGGCAATTCCCAAGGGGAAATGAAATCTCTGAAGGTGGATGTGGTTATCGGCGCCGACGGTGCTAATTCCCGCATTGCTAAAGCTATTGATGCTGGGGATTACAACTATGCGATCGCTTTCCAAGAACGCATCCGTCTTCCCCAAGATAAAATGGCCTACTACGAAGATCTGGCGGAAATGTATGTAGGAAAAGACGTATCCCCCGACTTCTACGCTTGGGTATTCCCCAAATACGATCACGTCGCCGTCGGTACTGGCACAATGAAGGTCAATAAAGCCATGATTAAAGACCTACAAGCCGGTATTCGCGCTCGTGCGGCCCGTCGTCTCGAAGGTGGCGAAATCATCCGGGTGGAGGCTCACCCCATCCCCGAACATCCCCGTCCTCGTCGTGTAGTCGGTCGCGTGGCCCTCGTTGGCGATGCCGCCGGAACAGTTACTAAGTCTTCGGGAGAAGGCATCTATTTCGCCGCTAAATCGGCGCGGATGTGTGCGGAAACCATTGTCGAAGTCACTAACGGCGGCCAACGTATTCCCACAGAGGACGAGTTAAAACTCTACCTGAAGCGTTGGGATAAGAAATACGGTATGACCTATCTGGTGTTAGATATCCTGCAACGGGTTTTCTACCGTACCGATGCCACCCGGGAAGCTTTTGTGGAAATGTGTTCCGATAAGGACGTACAGAAGATGACTTTTGACAGTTATCTCTATAAAACCGTTGTTCCCGCTAATCCTCTCGTACAGATGAAGATTACTGCTAAAACCATCGGTTCTCTCCTGCGCGGTAACGCTTTAGCTCCTTAAAATCAATTGATAACCAGAAAACCCAATCTCCCTATCGCGGTGGTTGGGTTTTCTTTTGGGTTGTTTCTTCCTATCTTCTCTAATTCAAACAAAAATGTCGAAAAAATATTTGATAAGCTGTTCATAATTTAAATGCGCGGGCAGCTGACAGTACAGTTTATGCCCTTTTGTTAAAGGGGAAGTCAAGATATATGGTGTAAATGCGCTACTATTTAATGGTAAAGCCGTCCTCAAGAGACGGGGTTTCGGACTCAATTTTTCGATGACCAGAGTAAATCCGAAGTTAATTATTCATGGGGGAGCGAGTTCCCTAGAGGATAAAGGTGGTTTAGAATCAGTGCGCGATTCTCTCCGGGGGATTGTTAAGAATATTTACAACCTCCTTGACAATGGTGCTAGTGCTGTGGAAGCGGTGACAAAAGGGTGTATGTTACTGGAGGATGAACCGCGATTTAATGCCGGGACCGGTTCGGTGGTGCAATCGGACGGTCAGGTGCGAATGAGTGCAGCCTTGATGGATGGTCGTCACCAGCGTTTAAGCGGTGTCATTAACGTCTCGCGGGTACAGAATCCCATTAGCCTGGCTCAATTTCTCCAAAGTCAAGAGGATCGCATTCTCTCGGAAATTGGGGCTGCAGATCTGGCCCGAGAATTACAAATTCCCCTCTATGATCCCCTAACCGATTATCGGATTCAAGAATGGATGGAGGAAAGAAAGACGAATTTTAATCGCAAAATGGCCCGTTTATTCGCCGACTCGTCAGCGCAACGGGGAACTATCGGGGTAGTAGCTCTTGATCAACAAGGAGACATCGCCGCCGGAACTTCTACCGGAGGTAAGGGATTAGAAAGAATCGGTCGCGTTAGTGACAGTGCGATGCCGGCTGGCAATTATGCAAATCCATGGGCCGGAGTAAGTTGTACGGGGGTCGGGGAAGATATTATCGATGAGTGTTTAGCCGCTAAGGTGGTCATTCGCGTCACCGATGGTTTTTCCCTAGCCGCTGCCGTGGAGAAGTCCATGCAGGAATCCCAAACTAATGGTCGGGATCTGGGCATGATTTCCCTTGATCGTCAGGGGAATATTGTTTGGGGGAAAACGGCGGAAATTCTCTTGGCTGCCTATCACGACGGTCAGGCGATCGGTGATACCCTAGAATGGCACGGTGAAAACGCGGGTTTAATCGGTCATCTGGCTCCCAGATAGTGGAACAAACCGCGATCGAGCCTAGTCTTCTCGGTTAATCTGTGCAAGATACTTCTTCTCGAAAAATCTCCGTGTGGCAATATATTATTCCTATTTTTGACCCCGATGTGAAAAACTGGTCAGCCGAGGCGCGATTATTGCGCTGGATGACTTTTTTGTGGCTGTTAGTCGGGTTAGTGGTGCTTTTTTCCGCTTCCTACGCTCTGGCTGACAGTCGCTTTGATAACGGACTATACTATTTTATTCGCCAATTAATCTGGCTTTGGATTGGCTTAATTGGCTTTAATTTCCTGGTGCGATTGCCGATCGAGAAACTCCTCAAAATCGCCCCCTGGATGATTTTATTAGTTTTAGGATTAATTTTGATCACTCTCATCCCCGGTTTGGGAGCTAATATCAATGGTGCCACCCGTTGGATTAAAATCGGCCCGATTCTCTTGCAACCGTCGGAATTTATGAAACCGTTTCTCGTCCTGCAAGGGGCGGCGGTTTTCGGGGGTTGGCCGCGTTTAAATGTCAATCAACGGTTAACTTGGATCGCTATTTTCGGGCTAATTCTAGCGGGCATCCTCTTACAACCTAATTTGAGTACCACTGCTCTGTGCGGTATAACTCTCTGGTTGATCGCTCTTGCCTCTGGTCTGCCTTTATCCTACATGACCAGCACCGCTTTACTGGGTGTAACTATGGCCGTGGTTAGTGTTACTTTCCGCGAATACCAGAGAAAACGGATTTTATCTTTCTTAGACCCCTGGCAGGATCCCCGGGGTGATGGTTATCAATTAGTGCAGAGTTTACTGGCGATCGGTTCTGGCGGAACCACCGGCAGCGGTTACGGTTTATCCCAACAAAAATTATTTTATCTACCCTTCCCGGATACGGATTTTATTTTCGCTGTCTTTGGCGAGGAATTTGGTTTTATTGGCGGTATTTTACTGTTAATCATGCTATTTCTCTACGCTACTCTCGCCCTGATCGTGGCGGTTAAATGTCGTCATCGCATCAAAAAATTAGTGGCGATCGGGGCGATGGTAATTTTAATCGGTCAATCCCTGTTAAATATCGGTGTGGCCACTGGTTCTTTACCCACTACGGGCCTACCTTTCCCTCTCTTTAGCTATGGCGGCAGTTCCAGTTTAGCCAGTCTCTTTTTAGCAGCCCTCTTAATCCGCGTGGCTAGGGAAGAAAATGACCCCGATCCAGTTCCCACCAGTAAAAAAAGTCCTCAGAAAACTGTCTCGGTTTTCGGTGATCGGTGATGGGTTGGGAATTATGAATTATGAATTATGAATTATGAATTATGAAGTGGGGAAGCTGTCTCATCACCCTATCACCCTATCACCCTATCACCCTATCACCCCAAAACCCTAACACCCCAAAACCCCAAAACCCTATCACCCTATCTCCTGACGACCGACTCCTAACCCAATGTTCGACAAAGATAAGCAAAAATTATGTACTGACTCCAAAAACTTGAGAATATTTGAATTAACATTTCGCAATATTTACAAATTCTTAAAAATTAATTGAGAAAGATTTTTATTTAACAACGATGTTATGATGGTTACATCGATTTTACTGAATTTCATAATGGCCTATCTTGTGCCTTTTTGGACAGCAACGCTTGAAACCCTTGCCACATATAGAAGGTAATCCTAATTAAGACAGGTAAATGAGTCAATTTCACCCACAACGATGATCTTTTTTTTGTGTAGTTTTGTTGCAAAAAAAAAGTTTTTTTGACAAAAAGCACAAAGTATGCTGCTGTCAACGGAATTCGTGGGTGTTGGGGGAGAGAGGGGAGAAGGAGAGCAGAGAGAATAAATAAAAACAGGCGTTGCTGAATTAAGCTATGAATCAGTAAGGAATAGGCACTTCTTGAAACTTCAGATAATGAATTAATAAACGAATAGAGTATCCTAACATTTCTGTAGACTTAGAATAGCAGAGTGTTTTGCGATGCAATCGGGCTAG
>NZ_JADBTX010000076.1:0-9631 GCF_020245945.1 Microcystis sp. M015S2 | reverse complement strand
TTTCTGCGGAACCTCCCAGCCAATACTGGAAACTTAACATAAAGTTGCGTGCGTCCTGAGCTTTTTCCATAGGGAGATATTTCAGGACTTGCGGTAAAGTTCGCAATAACTTTAACATCGCATCTTGGAAACCAGCGCCAGGGCTTTCCCTGCGCTTTTTCATGAAGTTAGCGATGACACTCTTAGACTGTCCCAATTGAGCCATCGAAAAGCTGCCTAACTTATTTAAGCGCATTACCTGGGGCATAGTCAGTTACCAGTTATCAGTTACCAGTTATCAGTTTTAAGCTTTAAATGATATTATTCACCGATCAATCTTCACTGATTTATGACGAATTGGGGCGAGCAAGCCGCAATCTTCCCGCCAGTATCCCGCCAATAGTCGGAACTGCTACTCTCTATTTATCAGTTTTTGAGTTTTAATGATATTTTATCGAAAAAGAGTGATAAAATAGAAAGGTAGAGTTATTTTTCTGCCTGTGATTCCTGATGCCGTCGTTTCTCTTGTTGCCACCGCGCCCTGCGTTGGCTTCTCTGGTTCGCGTTCCCCTTCCACCGCCTCTCTTGCGGCCGTTTCTGCTGTTGCCGCAGAGGTTCCCGCCTCCTGCCTGATCTCGGTGGGGTGTGCCGAGGGTGTCGATCGCCTTGTCCGTTCTCTTTTTGCGTGCGCCCGCGTTTTCTCGGCCTCCTCGTTCGGGGTTGGGCGTGGCTCCTTTGCGGCCCGCTCGGTGGCCTGCGTTCGCTCCGTTTCCCCGGACGGCGTTTGGCTCTCCTTCCCCGCGTCTCCCTGTCCCCCCGGTCTGCTGCCGTCTAGGTCTTCTTCCCGTTGTTTCGGCGGGTTTGGTGCTGGTTCTTGGTCTTCTCTAGCCTTAGCGGTCGGTTCCGACTTGCGGTGCGCGGTTTTCCTTCCCCCCGATATCCCCTCGCCGGGATGGGGGCTGGTGTCGGTGGGCGGCGGCTGGTGGCTGTGGTCGCCGGTTGCCTCTCAGCTATTGCTTTTCTAGTGCTTTTCTAGCGGGGAAGTCCCCGCTTTTTTATCCCATTTTATCTAAAAAAATTTTCTATTTAATGATAATTTATCGCTATTTTATGATACAATAAAATCATAGAAGTTTTTGGAGAGAACCTTATGTACCAGTTGAACCTCTGCGATCGAGTAACGATCTTTCTTTCTGATAACGGCGAACAGCGCTGGCCTATCAACCCGAGGGATCGGGTACGCCGGCGATTCCTTACCTACATAGCGGGAAATAATAAAGCCGAGCTTAAAAAAGCTTGCCAGTATCTGGATATTCAAAGCTTTGAAATTCGACTCGCCAAAAGATTGAAAGCCTATAAATGGGAATGTAAAATCGAGGGGATGGCCTGGAATGATGCCCTCGAATTAGCAGTAAATTTAGGTGCAGATTTAAGTCAGTGCGTCCCGATCGATCTGAAAAATTCAAGATACAGAAATTACTCGATCGAAGCACTAGAATCCGAAAAAGTTCCCTATTAAAAAATCTTATCTTCCCCGCAAAAATGCGGGGATTTTTTTATCTATTTATTGATATTTTATCAAAAATTTATGATAAAATAAAAGTATAAACCAAAGAAAAAAGGATAAAGCGATGACTTTATTTCCAGATAACTGGATCGAAATAGTCGGAACGACAGTAGAAAAGGACAACCTCATATTAATTTGGCGGAATAGTGATCGAACAAAAGTAGGGACGATGACCGTAACCAAATTATTAGAAATTGTCCCAGTTGCTAACCATTTATAGGTTCCATATCAACCTAGATAACTGCAATTAGCTAGGCTGACCAACACATTAAATCACCATCTGGAGAATATCATGAAACCCCATCTAGAAAACGCTCTTGACCATTTACTGCTCGCAAAACAAGAGAGCCAAGATAGTTCCTTCGAGCGCTCCCAAATGCTCAATAAAGCGATCGAGAACATTTCCCAACTGCTGACCGAACTCGAAGAAGAAGGGCAATGGACACCGCCCACCCCCTACGACTTCTCGATCGCTGACCTGCTGATCGAGGCCTGCCAAAACCCCTAGCAAAATACCGGGGCGCTTGCCGCCCCCCAGAAACCGAGATAAAGGACATCTAAACAATGGCTAAATCAAACTATACACCCTCGGACAAATTCCAAATCGTCAGCGATCGCTTAATGCAATTATTAGAAAATGGCGTTAAGCCTTGGGTAAAACCTTGGAAAGCGGTCGGCTATCAGAATTTGATCACGGGTCACGAATACACGGGCATTAACCCGCTACTCTGTGCGATCGATTGCATGGCTCAAAACTATGAACAGCCCTACTTTCTGACTTTTAATCAAGCAAAAGAAAACGGCTGGACGATTAAAAAAGGCTCCGAATCCACTTGGATTCGTTGGGGTGGTTCCTACGCGGTAGAAATAGAGAATGATCAAGGTGAAACCGTCAGGGAATTTCGGAATTCTGCCAAATGGTTTAACGTTTTTAACGTGGCCTGTGTCGAGGATAAAAACGCCGATATCAAGATCGCTCACTTCTCAAAACCCGAACCGATCGGACGAGAACACACCACCGATCCGATCATGCAGAAATTCCTTAACAGCCAAGAGGCGACGATCTCCCACGGTGGCGATCGAGCTTTCTACAGTCCAGAACGAGACGAGATCCGCCTCCCAGAATTATCCAGCTTCCAGAGTCTGGCGGGATACTACGGAACGGCGATCCACGAACTCGCCCACTGGACGGGACATAAAACACGACTAAATCGAGACCTATCGGGTGATTTCGGCTCTCAATCCTACGCTTTCGAGGAACTGATCGCCGAAATTGCCGCCGCATTCGTTCTCAACGAATTTAACTACACGGGAGAACTGGAACACCACGCCAACTATCTAGGCAGCTGGTTAAAAGCGCTGAAAAACGATAATAAATATTTCTTCAAGGCCGCCGGTATGGCCACGAAAGCCTCCCTATTTTTGCTGGAAAATTGGCAATCATAACACCTGTAACTAAGACAACTTTTCCCCCGACTACATCGGGGCTTTTTTTCGCAACCATTCGACGATGATATCCGATAGAAAATCACTCTGATTCTGTCCAGAAGCCTCGATCAGCAAATCCAATTCTCGATCGAAATCCGCCGGTAAACGTAGGGAACGTCCCCGCCCCAAAAGCTTATCCCCCGGTACAAATTCCCCCACCTCATCTCGCGGACGCTCAACCGCCACGGGTCGGGCCGGCTTAGAAATTGCCTCCTCTACCGACCAACCCCGATCAATGCGCTTATAGACCGTGGCCAGGGGAATACCATTAGCGATCGCTGTCTCTTTGTCGGCGGCATTGAGAATTTTTCCTACTTTCCCCATCTCTTTATTATTTAATCTCTAGTCTGTCCTAACAGATAAAAATTTTTTATCTTCAATGATTGATATTTTATCATTAATCGGAGAAAGACCAGATCGAGGGAATTAGTTCGCGAGAGAAGATCACAGAAAGAGAAGCGTCCAAAGAAAAAAAGCTAAAGCCCCCCGCGTAGCCTCCATGATTCGGATAAGACTTTTATTTTTCGCAGTTGTCGGGATGCTCTAACTCTTGCAAAAAAGAGGTGATCACCTCTCTAACTTTTTCCTGCCAGTTATCGATCTTTTTCAGCTTGGCATATTGAGAGGGCGGCAGCCTTAACGTTAACTTGGCCGTGCAAGGCTCGTCCCTATCGGTAGAGAACCTATGTTCTACTAAATCGGGGTTGCCCCCTGGTCTTCCTCTCATTTTCTTTTTTACTATTCTCGGCCTTAGTCTAACATGACGACACGCTATAAAGTTTTGTAAACTTTAGGCAAAAGTCTTGCTTATAGCATGACGACACGCTATAATAAAATCATCGAGTTAAGAAACTCGAATCAAACGGGGGAGGACAACGGCGAAATTGCATCCCCCGACGCTCACCAAAATGAGGTAATGACATGATAGCAGAAGAGATCAAGAGTTCACCCAATGGTAATTTCAAACTTTACCAACTTTGCAAAAATGTGGTGATCTGCCAGACCGCCACAGACCCGCACGGTTGGGGCAATGCCACGGAGGACGAGCCGGCCTTTATGGTCTATCTAGGTTGCAAAAAAGAGGAAGTCGAGGGTTACACCCGAACTTTCAATACTTTTTATCGCTGCTACTGGTGCGAAGTCCGCAAACCGAAATATCTAAAAGACTTTGAAGCCGAGATCAAGATTCGGGGAATGCAGCGCTATATCGATTCCCACGCTTTCGGACTCGATTACTTAGTCGAATCTCAAGCTGGCAAGCACGGCCAGATCATCCATTTCGATGAAATAGATTTCGATGAGTACAACTACCGCACGACGGGTTATATGCCCAAGTGGTAAAACTTATTCCCCCACCTTTGGGGGATTCTCAAATAATTTTAGTTCAAAGAAATGCAAGGAGAAAATCATCATGGCTACTAAAAAATCGAATCTATTTTCTGTCTTCGGCACGCGAACCGATAATGCTATTTGTTTACCCGATATCCCCTACTCGGTAAGAATCAACTGTAAAGATGGCGGGCTTTTTATCGGTGGCTCGGAAGCGCAACACCGCAAAACGAACCCCGACCAAAAGATAGATATCGGCATCATCAAAGTTTCCAAATTCTTCGGCAGTTTGGGCAAAACCGAAAATGTACCCTGGATTCAATTATTCTACATCCCCGGACCGAACGTTTCCGCCGAAATTCTGCCTAAAAATACGGTCTGTGTTTCCTACATTAAAAAGCAGTCGATTTCCAACCTTTTTAACAAGGTGCAGGAAGCGATGAACTACGGCGAACCCGGTATGGGCCTCTTTACAATTGGCTTCAATCGGGAAGTAGGAGAAAAAGGAACCTACTACAGCGTTAGTTTCGACTGGCGCGAACGGCAATCAGAAGAAGAAAAACAGCAACTGGGACTTATTAGCGACTTCGTGATCGCTTACGGCGATCAGCTTGTTGATTTAGAAGCAACCCGCGATTTCATCTGTGTGGATGGCTGGACGGCACAACAATTACAGGCACTCACCGCCCAACGCCAAGAACTAGAAGGAACCCGAAATCAGCGCACCCTACCCGCAGCTTAATCGATAAAAACGACGGGAGAGGGCAACCTCTCCCCCATTCAGGAGAAACCATGACCCAAACTAACCCCCGACTCTGGCAACTTGCGGAAATCATCGGCGAACTGGAAACGGTGATCACCGATATCTGCGAAGACGAAACCCTAACCGACGAAGAGCGAGAAGCCAAGCTAGAAAAGGCCTTTACTCGATGGTTGGAGGCCGGCGACTCTTTTAAGCACAAAGCCGAACGGGTAGCAGCCTACATCCACCATCAAGAGACATTGGCCGAAACAAGGAAAGCCGAAGCCAAAAGAATCCGCACCCTAGCGGAACAGACGGAAAATCAGGTTAACCGATTGAGACGCTACCTAACGAACGAGATGCTGCGAACCGGACAGACCCGTATCGACGGCGTAACCGTTAAGGTCGGTTTGCGTCGAAAGCCGACGCGAGTGATGCTCAACGTTCCCCCAGAAGAACTACCCCCCGAATATGTGCTGGTGGAATACACACCCAAACTAACAAAAATTAAAGAACTGCTCAAATCAGACAATCAAAAGGCAATTGATTGGGCTTTTCTCTCCGAATCTCACGAATACTCGCTAATAATTCGCTAAACAAACAACAATGAAAGAATACACGGGAATAACGACGGTAGAAATCGAGGTGACGATAATGGCTAAAAATAAAACCCACGCCGAACAGCTATTCGAGGAAATATTTCCCATTGTCTCGATCGAAAATGAAAGCCAAGCGAACCTAATCGATGAACGGACAAGCCTCGACAATAACTGCGAGTGGCAAGTAACCGCACGAGATAATTAAATTTACTCATTCGCCGGTCGGTGGGGTTGCATCTAGGTTCTTTGCTTCGCTGCCGTAAGGAAGCGATCAAATATTTCGAGAGAGCAAACACCCCTGGCCATCACTAGCTAATTTTTAATTTACCAGTTATCAGTAAATCAAAAAAATTAGGAGTGGAGAAATGTACATAAATTTAACTACTGACGAAGCGGTAAGATTGCTCAAAAAAGATGATAATGCGATTTGGTCTTGGGACGGAGCCTTGGCGCTAGTTCAATATTTAGAAGACTTAGAAGACAGTACAAACACAAAAATAGAATTGGATCGAATTCTATTTCGGTGTGAATACTCAGAGTATTCTAGCGTATTGAAAGCGGGTGAGAATTATTCATTTATTCCCCCAGAAGATAGCGATCAAGAAGAAATAGAAGCGGCAGCACTTGAATATTTACAAAACAAAACTACCGTTATTCAATTTGAAGGAGGTATAATTATTCAGCAGTTTTAAGCTACCAATTATCAGTAGATCAAATCGGCTTGATAGACTTAATATTATTAATACTATTAAAAGCCGATCTAGAACTGGTTCTAGCGATCCACATCCCCCCCTTTTTCCGCTCAAGAATCCCAATCTTAACCCCTAACAAATTAAAAAACCATGAAATGCCCCCAATGCGAATCATCGGAAACTTATAGAAAGAGCCTAGAAAGCCTAACTATTTACTGCGATCACTGCGGCCACCAATGGCAAGCAGAACAGGTAAAAAAACCTCTCGCAACGGCACAGAAGCGGAAAAAAAAATATCCCCGCCATCTACTAAATATCGGTGTCTATATATGCCCAAGCAACCCAAGTAAATATTCTTTTGCCCTATCAAGAGGCAGCGGAATTGCAGCTTTTTATGAGTTTGAATCAGACCCATATTTGAGCGGATGTTATGACTCGATCGAAGAAGCATTAGAGGCAGGAATAAATTGGGTAAATGGGAAAGATGAAATATAAATCGAATCAAGACGAGCGCCCTGTAAAAAAGATAGGGCGCAGGCAAACGGGAGTTAAAACTGGTCAATCCGGCTACAGCTTTATCGAACTGCTCGTTACCTTAACCCTGATCACTATCCTGCTGCTGATCGGTTTTTCTATACTTTCGAGATTAATAGCGGAACTACGCCTAGATATGGCCACCTTTGAACTTTCCCAACATTGGAAGTTTACCCGCTTCGATGCAACAGGAAGTGGAACCACCCCCACCACCCTCTGCATGAAAGACGACAGACGGATCGAGGTGGCCAAGATAGCCAGCGACGATTGCGAGACGGTCAGCGAATGGCAGTCTCTGACGGACGGGGTGGACATCGACACTGCTAATTCGACCCTGAGAAGAGTTAGCGGTGTCGGGGGAAACGACGGCACGATCTACCGGGTTAGTTGGGCGGACACGAGGGGCGGTCTGGGCGGTTCTTGGGGACAGTTAGGGCGACTGACACTGACCGCCCAGGGAACGACCGCCAAACGCTGTTTATTTTTATTCCGTGTCGATGGTTCATGGGATATCCGCGAAGACAACCGATGCCAGAGATGAAAAAGAAAAAAAAGGAGAAAAGGCTAACGCCATCGGGTGCAAATCATTCGAGAAACAAAACGATGACAGAACAAACTTTATTGAACTACCTCTCCCGACAATTCTCCCAGCTTCCCACCCTCGACCTCACCCTGCTAACACGAACCCTCTTTCCTCTATCCCTGGTCGAACTCTACACCCTCAGACTCGCTCACGGCGATAACGCTATCATGAAGGCCGCCATTGATAGCACCATTCGGCAACGGCAAGAAGAGAAGGAAATCGCCGCCCTCGAACGACAACACGAAATATGACAAGTATCTGCGGCGGTTGGTAAACTTTATTCGGTGGGGACATTCCCCGCCGGATAGCCATTTTGTCATAATCAAAATGTTAATCCTCCTATTCTAGTTCCAGTACAAATATGGTCAGATATGAGTTCCAATAGGTCAGATCGAGCGAATGCCCTGTATGAATCCGACTTCTACGGCTGGACAGAGCTACAAGCGAAAGCTCTGGCCAACCGACAGGTAGAAGCACTGGACTGGCAAAACTTGCGGGAGGAAGTAATTTCCTTGGGTAAACAAGAATATCGAGAACTGGTGAGCCGTCTAACCGTTTT
This sequence comes from Microcystis sp. M015S2, assembly GCF_020245945.1. Taxonomy (NCBI): domain Bacteria; kingdom Bacillati; phylum Cyanobacteriota; class Cyanophyceae; order Chroococcales; family Microcystaceae; genus Microcystis; species Microcystis sp. M015S2. The sequence continues at coordinate 1,559 of NZ_JADBTX010000076.1, read as the reverse complement.
GGTAGGACATCTTCTCAAATGGGAATATCAGCCAGATAAACGTTCTCGTAGTTGGTTTTTGACGATTAGAGAACAGAGACGAGCGATCAGACGGCATCTACAGGACAATCCTAGTTTAAAATCCCGGATACCGACGGCTTTATCCGACGCTTTCGAGGCCGGAGTCGATTTGGCTTTGCGGGACACGGATTTACCGATACGGACTTTTCCCTCTCACTGTCTTTTCACCTTCGAGGACATCATGGCCGACCATTTCCTCTGCGATACCAGTCAGGATTGGCCATGAGTTCAATGATTCGACGATATCGCCTCGACGGGTATCTGTATCTCGCTCCGTTTCAGGGGATCGGGAACGTAGGGACCGTCATAGAAAAAGCGACGGGGGGAACTGATCGCCCGGTAGCTCGGATGTTCGGCCAGCCATTCGTTCAGTCGGGTCAATCCCTGTTGGTAACTGTCAAAATCGTAACCTCCCTGTAATCCCAAGCTCACCACCGTCATGGGTGGTACATCCTCAATCCGAATATTATCGGCCACCTCTTTCGGGTAAGTGTCGGTGTCGCGGTAGAGAAAGGAAACTTCGGCCTCTCCCGATGTCGCTCCCGTGTCTGCGGGGTAACGGGTTTCAACGGGTGCGGTCATCGAGATCTCGTTGGAACTGATGTGTTGGTACAGGGGATAAAACGACCGGTTCGCCGCCTCGGAAAGTTGACCCCGATAGCGGTAAGTAGCGGCGCGATAGGCGGGATAGTTCTTCACCTCGATCCGTCCGTTCGGGGTCGGGGTCGGAAATCCTGCGGGTATGGGAGCGCTAGAGGCTTGATAGACCCCGATCACTAGAGCGGTTAGGGCGATGAAGCCGAGCGGTATCAATAGGTAAGGTAGTTTCATGGGGAATCGGGCGCGATGACCTCTCTATTGTGGGACGAGTTGACTTCCGTTGACCGCTCAACTGATTTCTAAGCGCGAGTAGAGAGACTTTGAAGGCGATGTTTATAGCGGTGTGCAGTCGTATGAGGTACAGTATCACGAGCTATAAACCATGCTAGGCAAAGCTTGGTCTGTATTATTAGCAGCTTCGCCCATTATTTCAATTAATCTTACGAGAGCTAAAGATAACATCCTATCGTCATCTAAATCTTGTCTGGTGCGATTATTTACAAAAGATAATGCCTCTTTTGCTGAATCTCTGATGTGTTTTAGCCGAGTTAAATTATCAATTTTGCTCATAAATAACTATAGCTTCTGCCAAGACTTGCTCACGAAAATAACGGCTTAAATCTGCCGATGTTCTTAAATCTATCTGGCGATTTATTATATTTGATAACTCATCTTCCATCGTAATAATAGCTAAACCAGGAGTCTTCCCTTGTTCAAATTCTACTAAAACATCAACATCACTTTCTCTTGTAAAATCACTGACAGGGGGACAAGCTGGCTGAACTCCTTACAGCATAAGCTTTTTGGGGTGTTCGAGCGAAAAAGTTCGATGCAGATCACTCCCCATTGTTGATAAAGATTTCTAATAAGCTCGCCCAAATCCCTGATTCTCTCGTTAG
>NZ_JADBTX010000075.1:0-8104 GCF_020245945.1 Microcystis sp. M015S2 | reverse complement strand
GTTAAGTCTTCCCTGCGGTTTTGATGGGCAAGGTTTGCCAATTGGTTTACAATTAGTGGGTAATGTGCTGCGCGAAGATCAATTATTTCACGTCGCCCACGCCTACGAACAGGCCACCGATTGGCACAAACGTCAACCATCAGTTCTTCCTTAAGACTTGGTATATTCTTTTAACGCAAATACCAAAAACTGCCATATAGTCTATTCTCCTATTAATAAATCATTCCAAGAGGGGATTTCCCATCTACAAAACTTTAACCTCCCTTATCCTAGCTGCCGCAACGAACTGTCCCTTAGTCCCACGCCAAGGTACTTATATGGTTCAGTTAATTACGGATGAGAGCAGTATCAACCTCTACCCAACAAAAATTAATGGTCAAGGATGTCCAGCTAAAGGGGGGGGAAAGTAATTATTCAACCTGATGGACTTATGATTCCAATTCAAGTAAATACTTGGGGGCCTAATAATTTTGACTTTGGCGGGCGAGGTGAATTTGCCAGTCGAGTAGAATCTGGAAATGAACCAATGCAATGGGTCGGCACATCTTCACACTCCTATTTTGCGGTTGAGTACAGGGGGACAGTACGTCAAGGTCAGTTATCAGGGGCAAGGTGGAAATACAACAAGCTATGGCTCTGCTCATACCATGATATGATCACTGCTGTTAGATTTTCATCTTTAGACAGTATTTATAAAGCAACCCTGAAGATAAACGAAACCTAACCGATTCTATTCAGAATCATCATTATAAATATCTTGGAGAGTTTTATTTTCGTAGCGTTCCTGATCTTGATTTTTGCCGCGACGGGAAGGACGACGATATTTTTTATTGGCTAATTTGGGTTCGTAGGTTTCTTGACCTGCTTCTTTAATTTTTAACTTTAAATTTGACTCTTTTGTGCTAGTTTTCTGTAATGTCTGTTCTCGTGCGAGCGCCTCTTCTAAAAACTCTAAATAATGTTGGTAACGTTCCCAATCTCCCCTCACCACACAGTTAGGTTCCCGACGGTGAGTACAATCATTAAATTGACAATTTCCCAAAGCTAAACGCTGTCTCACTTCCGGAAAATAAAAAGTTAATTGTTCCGGTGAACAGTTAATATCCGGTTGGTTAAAACCAGGACTATCGGCCAATAAACCCCGATTTGGTAAAGCAAATAACTGCACATGACGGGTAGTGTGACGACCTTTTTGCAGTTTTCCCGACACATCCCCCACCCGTTGATTAATCTCAGGAATTAGACAATTAATTAAACTCGATTTTCCCACCCCCGATGGACCGGCCAAGAGAGTGATTTTATGGTTTAATTGTGCCAATAAAGCCTCAAATCCCCGATTTTTCTCGACACTGACAAAAAAGGGCCGGTATCCCCAACTAGCTAGGCGATCGCCCCAGAGTTCTATTTGTTCCGGTTCCCCCAGATCGATTTTATTGACACAGACCGCAATTTCTAAGCCTGTGGACTCGGCTTTCACCAAAAAACGACTAATCAGCCAAGGATCGAGGACGGGTTCGGCAAGGGCAAAAACTAGCAAAATCTGCTCGATATTAGCAACGGCTGGCCGATCGATCTCGGTACTGCGGGGGAGGACTTCTGCGATCGCACCCTGCCGATCATCAAAATTGGCTTCCTCCACGCGCACCCGATCACCAACCATCACCGATTGACCGATTTTTTGCAAGCGAGCGCGACGGGTACAGAGAAGATTCTCGCCCATAACGGGAGAATCCAAGCGTACCTGATAGAAATTCGCCTGTACGGCCACCACTGTGCCGTATAAATCGGTTAATTGTGCATCTACCATTTAGGAATCGGGGCGATAGACTTTGAGAACAAAAAAGCTATCTCGGTCCTCGATCGATTCTATCTGATAACCCTCCACTGTCAGGCTAGTGGGAACCTGTTCGATCGGTTCCCCGGCATCTAACCAGACTTCCAACCGTTCCCCGGCGGTCATTTTCTCTAATTGCAATTTTGTGCGGACAAAATTAATCGGGCAGGGAGTGCCGCGCAGGTCTAAAGTCATAGTTATTTATGGAAGATATTACCTAAAAATCCCTCGATGCCGCCTTTCCCCACGGTTTCCCCGCGAACTTTCGCTATTTTTTCCAGCAATTCCCGTTCTTCTCCCGTGACACGGGTAGGAATCGAGATTTTAACGGTAATACGATGATCACCGCGACTGACGGGATTGCCTAATTTGGGAACCCCTTTATTTTCTAAAATCAGTACGGTGTTCGGTTGAGTACCGGCAGGGATAGTCAGGTCTTCTTGGCCATCTACCGTATTAACTTTGATGGTACATCCTAAAATCGCTTGGATATAGCTAATCGTGATATCCGATTTAATATCATTGCCTTCCCGTTGAAATTCCCCATCGTTTTCCACGGTTAGATAAACGAATAAATCCCCTGGCGGCCCGCCTTTAAGTCCTGCGTCTCCTTCCCGGGCAACGCGCAATTTCATGCCGTTGTCAACCCCCGCGGGGATGGTAATTTTCAGTTTTTTGGTTTCCTGTCTACGTCCAGAGCCGCCGCAAACGTCGCATTTTTCCTCGATCACTTCGCCAGCGCCGTCACAGGTGGGACAGACCGAAACTTGAGCAAAAGTACCGAAGGGAGTACGGGTGGCCCGACGCACCTGACCCGTACCACTGCAAGTAGTACAAGTATGGGAACCGGTCCCTGGTCTGGCCCCACTGCCTTTACAGGTTTGACAGGTTTCCAGATGACGGATGCGGATTTCCTTTTCGCCGCCAAAGACCGCCTCGCGGAATTTTAGTCTAAAATCGAGACGTAGATCCTCGCCCCGGGTAGGGCCTGTGCGTCGGCGGGCGGTTGCTTGGCCGCCCATGCCCCCGAAACCACTAAAGATTGTCTCAAAGATATCGGCGAAACCGCCCATATTGTCGGGATCAAAACCGGCAGCGCCCCCAGAAACCCCAGCTTCACCAAAGCGGTCATAACGATTGCGGGTTTCTGGTTCCGAGAGAATTTCGTAGGCGCGGTTAATTTCTTTGAAGTGTTCCTCGGCTCCCGGTTCTTTGTTAACATCGGGATGGTATTTTCGGGCGAGACGACGATAGGCGCGTTTGATGTCTTCTTTACCGGCATCTCGCGAGACACCTAGAATTTCGTAATAATCAGTGGGCATAGGGGGCTATGGTTCTGCTCGCAATTTATAAATAGAGTTTAAGTCTAGTTGTTACTTTAACAAAGTATACATAATAGTTTAGTTGGGTTATCCCTACTATTTTTTTGGTAAGGAAGTGGGGAGTCGGGAAGTGGGGTGATAGGGAGGTGGGGTGAATAAATAAAAATAGTCTCCTGACGACCGACGACCGACGACCGATGGCTTTTCCCTTTTTAATCTACGGCCTCGTAGTCACTGGTGCTCATTTCTTCCCCATCGTCGGGATCATCATCACTGCCCGATTCGGTGGAGTTAGTTTCCAGATTACTATAGGTTCTGGTTCTAGTGCGGGAGAGGGTTGGCCCGTTGGTGAAGGTATTCAAGGAAGTGGCTTGGGTGCGGGTGGGTCGAGTCAGTTTTTCGGTGACATCGATCGGTTCAAAACCAGTACCGTTAAGGGTTTGGTTTTGCTCTTGTCTACCTGTGTAGATGCGGGTGCCGATTTCGAGGACAATCTGACGAAATTCTGCCAAGGTGGTTTTTAGCTTTTCTGGGGATATGGAGGGGTCGCGCAGAGCGATTTCCAACTGTTGCCGCTTCTGGTCGGCCAGTTGCCGGATATCGGGGGCGACTAACTGACTGTTTTCCCTGATGGTGACTTCGTAGCTATAGAAAAGACTATCGGATTGGTGGCGAATATCGATCATTTGCAGACGACGGCGATCAGATTCGGCGTATTTTTCGGCTTCTAGGCGCATTTTTTCAATTTCGTTCGGTTTCAGCCCTCCAGTATGGCTAATTAAAATGCTTTGTTCTTTGCCGGTGCCTTGGTCGCTGGCGGCCACTTTCAAGATGCCGTTGACATCGATCTCAAAGGCCACTTCGATTTGTGGCACCCCCCTAGGGGCGGGAGGAATTCCCGTCAGGAGAAATTTACCCAGGGTTTTATTATCCTGGGCCATAGCTCTTTCCCCTTGCAGAACATGAATTTCCACCGAAGTTTGACCATCGGCAGCGGTGGAGAAAACCTGAGATCTACTGGTGGGGATAGTGGTATTGCGATCGATAATTTTGGTAAAGACTTCGCCGAGGGTTTCAATGCCGAGGGAAAGGGGGGTGACATCGAGTAAGAGAATATCTTCCACTTCTCCACCTAAAACTCCGGCTTGAATCGCTGCCCCCAAAGCAACGGCCTCATCGGGGTTAACAGAGCGATCGATCTGGCCGGTAGAAAAGAAACGGGAGATTAATTCCTGGACGGAGGGAATTCTGGTGGAACCACCAACGAGAATAACACGATTGATATCGCTAGGCTGCAGTTCGCTATCTTTGAGGGACTGTTGTACGGGTTCGAGGGTTTTTTCTACCAATTCTCTGGTTAATTCCTCGAATTTAGCGCGAGTTAGTTCTAATTCTAGGTGTTTAGGGCCAGTTTCGGCGGCGGCAATGAAGGGGAGATTGATTGAGGTGCTAATCATGCTAGAAAGCTCGATTTTGGCCTTTTCGGCGGCTTCTCGCAGTCTTTGGATCGCCATGCGATCTCTGGACAGATCGATGTTTTCTTGACTTTGAAAGTTCTCCACCAGCCACCGCACTAAGAGGTTATCAAAATCGTCCCCCCCAAGATGGTTATTGCCGGCCGTGGCTTTCACTTCAAAGACTCCCTTCCCCAGTCGCAGGATGGAAACGTCGAAGGTTCCTCCCCCTAGGTCAAAAACGAGGATATGTTGATCTTCGTTTTGTTTATCTAAACCGTAAGCTAGGGCGGCGGCGGTGGGTTCGTTAATAATTCTTAATACTTCTAGTCCTGCGATCATCCCCGCGTCTTTAGTGGCTTGACGTTGGGCATCGGTAAAATAGGCGGGAACTGTAATCACGGCCTCGTTAATCGGTTCTCCCAGATAGGCCTCGGCATCGGCCTTTAATTTTTGCAGGATCATGGCCGAGATTTCTTGGGGGGTAAATTCCCGACCGCGAATTTTGATATTGACGGTATCATCGCGACCGCGTTGGCAATGATAGGCAACTCGTCCCCTTTCTGCCTCGGTGTCTTGCCAACGCCTACCGATAAAGCGTTTGATGCTATAGACGGTATTTTCGGCATTAGTGACCGCCTGACGTTTGGCCAGTTGTCCCACTAGGCGCTGGGCCTTACCGAATCCCACAATACTAGGAGTGGTTCTTCCCCCTTCTGCGTTGGGAACTATAATCGGCTGACCTCCCTCTAGTACGGCAATGCAACTGTTGGTTGTCCCTAAGTCGATGCCGATGACTTTTCCCATGACGCTCTAATAATAACGATAGTTAATAGGATACAATCGCTGACAAAAATTATCCCCAAATTAGAAACGGGCCTTTTACCTCGTCTAATCTTACCGAGGATGAAACAGGACAATTTCTGTCCGATCCCAACAAAACTTGTCGGTAAAGTCCGCAAGCGGCCAGCGAGCGGTCTATATATTAAGGGTAACCCAAAACCAGTAATTTTGCTGATGCTGCCAGTTAGCGATCGCCTCTGGCTAATCTTAAAATTCCCGTTTTTAAGATTTTTTTAATCATCGCGAGCGGAATTCCTTGATGTTGATGTCCCTAGCAGTGGAATTATCGCCAAATCTTCTTAACCCGAATTCAGATCAATTTGGGATAAGATAACCAATAAACCGATCCTAGAGGACTTAATCATGATTAGAGCCTATGCTGCCCGAGAAAAAGGGGGAAAACTAGAACCTTTTGACTACGATCCGGGTATATTAGCGGATGAAGATGTAGAAATCGCGGTGGAATATTGCGGCATCTGCCACAGTGACCTAAGTATGCTCGATAACGATTGGGGACTGACTACCTATCCCTTTGTCCCCGGTCATGAAGTGGTCGGTACGATCGCCGCTCTTGGTGCTAAAGTCAAAGAGTTAAAATTAGGGCAAAGAGTCGGTCTTGGTTGGTTTTCCCGTTCCTGTTCCACCTGTGAAACTTGTATGTCGGGGGATCAAAACCTTTGTGCCACTGCCGAAGGAACTATCGTCGGTCGCCATGGTGGTTTTGCCGACAGAGTCCGCGCTCATCATAGTTGGTTAGTTCCCCTGGGGAACCAGTTAGATGCTGCCAAAGCTGGCCCGCTTTTTTGTGGTGGTATAACCGTCTTTAATCCCATTGTCCAATTTGATATTAAACCCACGGCCCGAGTTGGTGTCATTGGTATTGGTGGATTGGGCCATATAGCCTTAAAATTTCTCAAAGCTTGGGGCTGCGAAGTAACCGCTTTTTCTAGTAGTCCCGACAAAGAAACAGAAGCAAAAGAACTAGGGGCGACTCATTTTATCAATTCCAGAGACCCCGAAGCTTTGCAATCGGTACAAAATTACTTTGATTTCATCATCTCTACCGTTAACGTTAATCTCGATTGGGGTCTTTATATCGCCTGTTTACGTCCCAAAGGTCGTCTGCATATTGTTGGGGCTGTTCTTGAACCCATGGCTACCTACGCTTTCCCCTTGATTATGGGTCAAAAATCGATTTCTGGCAGTCCTTTGGGTAGTCCCAGTACCATCAATAAAATGATCGAATTTGCCTCTCGCCATGGCATTGAACCGGTCACGGAAACCTATCCTATCTCGCAGGTGAATGAAGCCATGGAAAAATTGAGAACTGGACAACCTAAATATCGCCTCGTCTTGCAGATGAAATAAAACCATCTCTATCCCGGACGTAACCCCGATGACTCAACCCCTCACTCCTCCAGTTATCGATTGGGAAGAACCCCCCATTCCCCCAGAAGACTTGATTTTTGATGACGGAGAACCATTGGAAATCCACCGTCACCGCAAGGCTATGAATGTCTTAATCGATTCTATCGAACAAGTCTATCAGGATCGAGAAGACTTTTTGGTTCTTCGGTTTGTGTTATGCAATGGACGGGGCTGTAAGGGATGAAACCCTTATATAGAAAGACATTGCTGCGATTTTTGTCAATCGTTTTCGATCTAGAACGAACTAATCCATTAAGTCTCTTGCCAGATAAGGATTTAGTCGATTTATGCCACCCTATTGAACCATACCAAGTAACGAAGAACCGACTTTTTTGTTGGCGGTAATATGTTTATTTAGTTTAGCCGTGAGCGGGTTTTTAATAGAACTCTTGCAAATTAATTATATGTTAGGATGATGGGTTAACTAATTTTCCCCAAAAAATTAGTTAATTAGCACATTTGTTATGAATAAAAACCTGAAGTTTTACTTTTAACTCAAAACTCTTTAGAGCTGCTTTAATTTGGTTATCAAAACCTCTTTATTTAAGCGGACCAAACTATCTCAATTATAAAAATTGAGAATAAATTCTCCTTGTAGATTAATGTTTGACAACTTTTAAGAAGTTGCTACACCTGTCCCCAACTCATAGTTACAAATAGCCGCCAACAAGTTAACTCTTAAACTATATCTTCGACGACAATTCCAATATTTACAGGATAAGATTTTCAAGATTTTGAGTTTCCTATTTATAGGTTCAATGCTCATCTTTTCTTTGGCTAAAGCTTTGTTATAATCCTTTTCTAACTCTGTTAATTTTCTATTTTTCGGTTTCTTTTTCGGTGTATAAATATTACTATGGTATGCAGCTATTCCCCGATAACCACTGTCTTCTATGCTGGTAGTTAAAGGATGAAAACGAACCCGACTTTTTTTAAATAAACTAAAATCATGACCGCTGCCTTTCCCACAAAAGACACAGATAATTTTCTCGGTATTTTGAGCAGCTACTAATTGGGATTTTCAAGTATGATAACCTCTTTTACCACCAAAAAAATCTTTCTGTTTCTTCTGGTGGCTTTCTATGGGAGTTTCCGTTACATCCATTACCGTTACGACCGGTATCTCTGCTTGATTTAGTAGAGCTTTTTTTCCTTTTAAACGGAAGTTTCCCGATTGTCAAAGCATTTTTTCCGTCTTATTTACAATCCGACCTATAGTTGAT
>NZ_JADBTX010000074.1:0-32698 GCF_020245945.1 Microcystis sp. M015S2 | reverse complement strand
TGCGGTGGATAATTGGGTTTATGAAGATGTGAACACCACTTTTATTCAAGATGAGGAAATGTGTCAGCGTCTAATGAATCTCAATCCTAATTCTTTCCGCAAGATGGTGGGAACCCTGTTAGAAGTTAATGGTCGCGGTTACTGGGAAACTTCTCAAGAGAATTTAGACCGCTTACAGGAACTTTATCAAGAAGTGGAGGACCGTATCGAAGGAATCGAGTAATTGATCTAGTAAAATACATCAAGGTAGAGAGGCAAAATATCGCTTCTCTACCATTTTTGTCTAGGAAAAACTTACAGTATTTGAATCACTTGTCTTGATCATCTTGTTGGGACTGAATTCTTCTCTCTTTATCCCCTGTAACAAAAACCGTCACCAAACCTGTTAAAGTACCCGCACTCATAATTCCAGATGCCCAAACTTTATCATTAATCCCCAGATAAATAGAGCCACCTAAACCAACTATCGCAATCGTAAAACCGGCAATTTGTCCAAGATAAGAGCGGATATTATCGTTTTTTACCAGTTCTGTTTCTATCTTTCTTCGATGTTCACCTTCTTTCTCCGTCATAGACAAAATCCGATCAGCACTACCAGGCAAAACTTCTTCATATCCTTTTAGAATTGTTGGATGAGGAATCGGGCCAGAGAAGGTTATGCTTTTGTTTATTCGTCTCAGGAGAATCGAGATTTTAGTTGACTGATCAATAGTCTCATCTTCTAATATTTCATCTATGGACTCTAAAGGTCTTTCAACTAGCTCACTATTATCCTGGTCTTCTGACTTTTTACTTTCGTCGGACATTTTAAGACAACTTTCCCCCATATTCACAAATGGCATTGTAAATATCTAATCCTGTCTTCATCCAATCAGACTGAATTGCGGCAGCGTCTGGGTTCAAATGTACTTTTTTGCCCACAGGAACACGACAACGATAATCTAGATTGGCACGATAAGTCCCCCCTATATCTAGAACAGAGACCAGACCATCCATAAAGTACCGTCTAGGAATAGAGTAATTTTGGGAAGAAATGTCACGATAGTATTTTTTTACCATAACACCCTCGTTTAAGTTATGCCTACCCCTTTATTCTAGCATTTTATCATAGCAATTTTTTGAATTTATAAGAAATTATCACACTTAACCCATTTTTTACAGTTACAACACATAGCCACTACATTCGTACTATTAATGATCAAGGCAATTGACCGACCTTATCATTAAATCCTGACAAATATAAGTTTAAATTATAGCTATTGCGCCCTAAGAGCGATAATATTTAATATTAACCAGATTTATACCAAAGATAAATCATTATGGAAAACGTCACAGAAACTCCCCTTTTATCTCCTAAAGGAACCTTTCCCGCCAAAGTTGTCAAAGTTATTGACGACTATAAATTAGTGATCAATAGAGGTGAAATTAGTGGCATTCGAGAAGGGCAAAGAATGTTAGTTTACAATACCAGCGAAGAGGAAATAAAAGATCCTCAGACTGGTGAGTCTTTAGGCTATCTTGACTTAGTGAGAGGGACGGGGACAATTACTTTTGTTCAAGAAAAAATATCGATTTTACAATCGGATAGAGCCAATAATAAAGGATCTAGATTGCTGGAGTTGTTGCTTAAAGAACAAGAAACCCCGTCCGATTTGATAGGAAAATTCTTAAAAAGAGCCGTAGGAGCGAATTCTAAGAACGATAAAAAGCCAATATCCGAGCTAATAAATCGTGAATTATTAAATAAACTGCTAGTACGGGAATTATCCGAAACGTTACCTTTTGAAAACCCTCAAATTGGCGACTCAGTTAGACCTATTTAGACCTATTGATGGAACAACCAATATTAGAATACTTTTTATCTCTTAAATATCCGATTTCAATTTATCCCGAAGAAGAAGGAGGATACACGGCACTAATTCCCGATTTACCCAGATGTATGGCTCAGGGGGAAACTTTAGAGGAAGTGATTATTAATATTGAAGAAGCGAGCGAATTTGGATAGAGACAGTTTATTTTAGTGATAAAAAAGATATTCCCATGTTTTCTAAAAGATGAATAAATATCCCCGTAAATTGTTGCGGCGATGCTGATTTTTTAAGCATTATTTCCCTTCTCACCTCTAAGAGCCGAAAATAGACAGAGACGACCCAAACCCAAGATTGCTGGTGAGAAGTTTTCCTGACTGGGGGCTTCTAGATTGCAGCCAGCAAATTCTTGCTGAATTTCTGTTAGGAAATAGGGCCAAATGGTCAAGAAAAAATTACCGCTAAAAATTATTTGATCGATATCTTTAAGACTTTTTTGCTGTTTTTCTAACAAATCATTAACTTTTTGTCTTAAATTATCTAGATATGGTGCAATCACCTTCTTATTTAAATCCCTACGACTGACAGTCCAAGTATGACCGGCTAGAGAGGAGGTAAATTCGCTTTCTTCTTGCAGGATTAATTTGGTTAATCTAGCGGCTGCCAGTAAAGATTTTTTTAAGGGATTAGTATCGGTGAGATCGGAGAGCGAAAACGGCAAAAAAGAACGCCAGAGAGGATAAATTAACTGAGAGAGTATGGCCTGTTCATAGGTGTTTTCCCCATAGTTAAAATGGCTTAGAGCGATCGCTTGACGGGATAAAGAGCAAGTTTGCGGTGGGACTTCCAGCAGCGCTAAAGTGGTAGTCTCTCGTTTACCTTCGATAACAAGTAGGGTTTGGGGTTGGGGTTGGTCGCTAGTGGGAATATAGGCCAGAGCAGTAGCGATCGCTGTTTCTAGACTAGAGAGACAATCGGGGGGTATTAGTTGCGCTGTGAGAAGGGCTTTTTTTAGGTCATCCGTGGGGGTTTCCCCGTCATCGGTGATAATAATAGCTTCTAATCGCTCTAGGGCTTCCCAGAGCCAAGAATCGGTGCTAAAATCCCGATTAGATAGCCAGTTAATTAGATATTCTTCCACCTGAGAGCAGGGTAAGAGATCGCTTGTTCCCGTTGCCAGACTCCAAGAAAGAGGATAAAAATCGATCAGTCCTTGGCTTTCCCGAAAAAAAACGATTTTCACCCCTGGTGGTTGTACCTCCATTCCCAGGGACCAACGGGCAACTTCAGGGGTTCGATCGGGGAATAATAAGGGAGAAAGCAGCGCTTTGGCCGATTCTAAATGTTGACGAGTGGCGATAATTGTCCCGGAAGTAACTTCTTGCGGGTCAACTAGAGACGAAATCACCTTGGCAAGAATCCGATCGATCTCGGTCAGTAGAGAGGAAAAATCCTGTTTATCGGTCACTAGATAAATAAAAATACCCACAACTTTCCATTGTAGAATCACCTGCCTAAAACCAACAAAATTTAAATATTAAACCATGGAAGAAAAACGATATCCTGCGGAAAAATTAGCAGAGATTCAAAAATTATTAGATACAGCCACTTTATTGGTCGGTTTGGCCCCTGAAACCCTCGATCAAGTTACTTCTCATGCTGTCACCCGCACTCATCCTGCTAATCGGGCGATTTTATTAGAAAATGATTGGGGTGGTTCGGTTTACTTTATTCTCGATGGTTGGGTGAAAATTCGTACTTACAATATGGATGGCAAAGAAGTCACCTTAAATATCCTCGGTAAAGGGGAAATAGTCGGAGAAATGGCCGCTTTAGAAGAATCTCCCCGCTCCACTGATGCTATCACCTTAACCACGGCCACAATTAGCAGTATTCCCGCTCAAGATTTTGTTAATCTGCTCAAATCGGAGCCTTTAGCGGGAATTCGTCTTTCTCAGTTAATGGCCAAGCGTTTGCGTCAGCTTAACCGGCGTTTACGTTTGCGCGAGGCCGATAGTCTCTCCAGAGTCGCCGATACTTTACTCTTTTTAGCCGAAGGTCAAGGAGAAAAAAGCGGTCAGGGTGCGATAATTCCTAATTTACCTCACCGGGAATTGAGTAGTATTAGTGGACTGGCCCGGGAAACCGTGACCCGATCCTTGACCAAATTGGAGAAAAAAGGCCTGATTCAACGACAGCAGGAGTCTCTCTCTATTCCCGATCTGGCCGCTTTAGAAAAAGCGATCGCCTAAATTCAGTTATCAGTTATCATACTAAATCCGGTTATTAAAGACTGATTATCTATTCCTCCTTTTGCCTCTTGCCTACCTATTGCCCCTTGCCTATCCTGATATGTAGCCTATACTCAACGGATTTAGTATGACTGAAAAATTAACCAGTTTTGGAGTGGTGCTGGTGACAACGGCCAGCGAAACGGAAGCGGAAAACTTAGCGATCGCCTTACTTAACGATCGCCTGGCCGCTTGTGTCAGTATTTACCCGATTCGTTCCATTTATCGTTGGCAGGGACAGATTGAAAACGAGCGCGAATGGCAATTAGCGATTAAAACCGATTTAAAGCAGTTTGAGCAGTTATCGGCGAAGATACAGGAACTTCATACCTATGCCGTCCCAGAAATCATCGCTTTACCGATTGTGGCGGGTTCTCAGACCTATTTAGACTGGTTAGCCTCCCATACGGGTGGGGTGTCAGAATAGACCAATCGGTAAGTTTAGCGAAAAAAATCTATATAATTCTTAATAAACTATCTCAGGAAGCGCAAAAAGTTTTAATCTAGATGCTGATTAAATTTTTAAACATCTGGTTTTAAGACCGATCGCCTCCACGATTGGAGAACTCAGCACATCGTCAAGGGAGATAGTTAAAATCCAATGAGTCTTAAGGCAAGCGGTGGCAGCTCCTTAGCGCGTCCCCAACTCTATCAAACCGTCCCGGTATCTGCTATTACCCAAGCAGAACAACAAGACCGCTTTCTCGATAAACCCGAACTCAATGAACTGATCGCCTACTTCCAATCGGGGAGCAAGCGTTTAGATATTGCCCAAACCCTCACCCGGAACTCCGATCTGATCGTCTCACGGGCAGCTAACCGGATTTTTACCGGCGGTTCCCCCATGGCCTACCTAGAAAAACCCCCCGTGGAAGAATTGGCCCTGGTGGGTGCGGGTAAAGTTATCAACGTCCAGGAAGGGATGAAATTAGGAACCGTTACCTACGCTGAAAGCGGGTCTGGTGGCGGTGGTGGCCTTCTCGGTGGCTTAAAAGGGATTTTCGCCTCTAGCGGCCCAATTCCCCCCGGATTCCGACCGATTAACGTCTCTCGTTACGGTCCGAGCAATATGCAGAAGTCCCTCCGGGATTTATCCTGGTTCCTGCGTTATATTACATACGCGATCGTGGCTGGTGATACCAGTATCCTGATCGTTAATACCCGCGGTTTAAGGGAAGTTCTCGAAAATGCCTGTTCTATTGATGCCACCATCGTGGCCCTGCAAGAAATGCGGGCTGCTTCGATCGAGTATTTCCAAAGAGACAAGGATGCGGCCACTTTAATCAGTGACTATTTCAATATCCTACTGGGGGAATTAAAAGCCCCCACCCCCTCTAATAAACTGCGTCAGCGTCCCAGTAGTGACCAACAGGGTTTAAGTCTTCCCCAAAGCTACTACAACGCCGCCGAAAAACGGCAAAAGTTTGTCATGAAAACCGGTTTATCGGAGTCAGAAAAATCTTCGATTATCAAGGCCGCCTACAGACAAATTTTTGAACGGGACATCACTCGCGCCTATAGTCAGTCGATTTCTGACCTAGAATCGAAGGTGAAAAACGGCGACATCTCGATGAAAGAATTCGTCCGTCGTCTCGGTAAATCGCCTCTCTATCGTAAACAGTTCTTTGAACCTTTTATCAATAGTCGCGCCCTAGAATTGGCTTTCCGTCATTTCCTCGGTCGCGGTCCTTCCTCCCGGGAAGAAGTACAGAAATACTTCTCGATCGTCTCTAGCGGCGGTTTAGCGGCCTTAATCGATGCTTTAGTGGATTCTCAGGAGTATTCTGACTATTTCGGCGAAGAAACCGTTCCCTATCTCCGGGGTTTGGGTGCAGAAGCGCAGGAATGTCGTAACTGGGGGATGCAGATCGACCTGTTTAACTACAGCGCACCTTTCCGCAAAGTTCCCCAATTTATCACCACCTTTGCTAAATACGATCGCCCCTTACCGGATCAGCACGTTTACGGTTCTGGAAATGATCCCCTAGAAATCCAATTTGGGGCAATTTTCCCGAAAGAAACCCGCGAACCTAGTTCTAGTCCCGCTCCCTTCGGTAAAGATACCAAACGTATCCTCATCCACCGTGGACCGGCGACTAATAACCAAAATAGCAACCCCAGCGCCCGAGGTGAATTCCCCGGTACTTTGGGACCGAAAGTTTTTCGTCTCAATAACGAGTTACCCGGTTCTAGTAATGGGGTAAGCGTTAAATTTGGCGAAAGTTCCACCCAAAGAGTGATTTTAGCGGCTTATCGTCAGGTTTTCGGTCGAATGCCCTACGAAGGTCAGCGTTTATCCGTGGCCGAGATTAAGTTAGAAAATGGCGATATTACTCTGCGCGAGTTTATCAAAACCCTAGCTAAATCCGAGACTTTCCGGAAAATCTACTGGACTCCTCTCTATGTGGTGAAAGCGATCGAATATATTCACCGTCGTCTGCTCGGTCGTCCCACCTACGGTCGTCAGGAAATGAATCAATACTTCGATATCTGCTCGAAAAAAGGCTTCTATGCTTTAATCGATGCTCTTATCGATAGTCCCGAATATACGGAAGCTTTTGGCGAAGATACGGTTCCCTACGAGCGCTATCTAACTCCCCAAGGGATGCAGTTACGGATGGTGCGTTTGGGTAATCTCCGCGAAGATATCGGCCAAAGAGTTGATAAAGAGGAAACCCCGCGCTTTATTGAATTGGGTACACCTTCGGTCTCGATTCGCACTGAACCCGATATTCAATCCCGTGTCGGTCAAGGTGTCACGGTTCAACGGGAACAAACTAAGATCTTTAAACTGTTAACTAATCTGGATAAAGTTGCCGTACAAAATACTGTTCGCGCCGCCTATCGTCAGATTTTTGAACGGGATCTCGAACCCTATATCATCAATGCCGAATTTACTGCTTTAGAGAGTAAATTAAGCAATGCTGAGATCACGGTGAAAGAGTTTATTGAGGGTTTAGGTGGTTCGGATCTTTACCTGAAAGAATTTTATGCTCCCTATCCGAATACGAAAGTAATTGAATTGGGAACTAAGCACTTCTTAGGTCGCGCTCCCTTGAATCAAAAAGAAATCCAGAAATATAACCAAATTCTGGCAACTAAGGGATTAAAAGCCTTTATCGGTGCCATGGTCAATAGCATGGAATACCTACAATTATTTGGTGAAGATACTGTTCCCTATCGTCGTTTCCCGACTCTACCGGCCGCTAATTTCCCCAATACGGAACGGTTATACAATAAGCTGACTAAACAGGATAGTGAACTGGTTGTTCCCAGTTTTAAACCGGTAGTTAAGGTCGGTGGCTAATTAGTCCTTGAAGTTAATTAATTTAGCTCGTGTTCGACACGAGCTTTTTTTAGTTTAGTATCCCAAAGCTAACCCATCAGACCTAGGTTCGCAAGCGGTTAGGAAAATTCCTTCAAGGGGTGACAGACGAGCTACAAGCTAGACAGAGCCTAGTATCTAGCCAAATGTCCCCTTAAAGAAATAGAGTGGTTAGGCACACCACTCAAAAATTTAAAATCTTACCTTCATTCTATCAGGCTTGCTTACAGGCCAATCGAGCGCGAAGCAAGCTATTTGACCTTACAGATACTAATCCTGCTCTTAAAAAGTCATCGGACAGTCCAACTAGAGAAACTAGCCGCTCTTTTCCCGCAACCAATCACCTTTGAAAGCAGAAGAAGAAATGCGCAGAGATTTCTCAAACTTCCGAAACTAAACGTGAAACTATTGTGGTTTCCCCTAATCAAACAGATAGTCAAGCTAGAGTTGAGCGGGAAAAATAAAAATCGAGAGCAAAGAAGAAAACTCCGAAAACTGAAGCAGGCGGTGGGAGACCGTGAATTTCAGGGAGTGCAACTAGATAAGTACCCAGAGGATAGAGGTGTAGCTTTTATTCTGCGTCAAAAGAAAAATACTTACACGCAATTGAAAGATAGAGAAAACTATCAAGCTCTTTCAGAGTTAGAAACGAACTGGGTAACTCGAAATCTTTTTCAAGTAGTTACCCACATAAAAAGTCATAAGATTGAGAGTTTTAATCTGGCAATTT
This sequence comes from Microcystis sp. M015S2, assembly GCF_020245945.1. Taxonomy (NCBI): domain Bacteria; kingdom Bacillati; phylum Cyanobacteriota; class Cyanophyceae; order Chroococcales; family Microcystaceae; genus Microcystis; species Microcystis sp. M015S2. The sequence continues at coordinate 24,544 of NZ_JADBTX010000074.1, read as the reverse complement.
ATTGAAAAAGAGGCTATCGAAGTAAAGGTTATCAAGAGCCTTGGTATTTATTGACTAACCTAAAATCTTTGGAGTTAACGCTCAATTTATATCGAGTCAGATTCGGGATTGAGGCGATGTTTAAAGATTGTCAAACGGGAGGATATAACCTCGAAAAAACAAAAGTCAGCAAACCTCACTTTCTAGCTTTAGTTTTATTGATCGCTATCGCTTATTCTTTGAATACAACCCGAGGTCAACGTTTCAAGCAATCGGGAACTAGCGATTATGGTTCTCGCTCGACATCTAAATTGGTCTATGGGGATTAGGGGTTAGGGGTTGGGGAGTAGGGAGAAGGGGAGAGGGGAGACCACTTCGTGCGCGTTGCGGGGGAGAGTCAATAAAAAGCTGTCTCCTGATTTGAAAGAGGGTGTGGGGTGTAGGGAAGGAAACCTCTTTCATCTCTGGTGGTGAAAATTTTTTCATTGGGACTGACTCCTAAATACTGACGACCGACGGCTGATGGTTAACTTGACAAAAATTACCTCGGTTTCTATAATCCTGAAACCGTTAACAAAATTGAGTGATAAATAGCTGGGCAAAAAATCAAGAAAAACAGCAAAAAAACGCAGTTCCCCCCTTGACAAATAGCAAAAACTAGACATTAGTTAAATTTAATGATTTTTTAATAAAAACCGCCTTCTATCACCAGAAAAAGCTATCGGTAGATTTTTATCAGAGTAATGTAATCATCTTTACAACTATCGGGGATCAAAGGATGTTAGGGTGAAGGAGCGATGACAAACCCACTTTAAGATCACCCCGATTGCTATGGCACAGATTCTCGATCCCCTCCCCAACGGCAAGAAAAATAGTATTCTTTGTTGCTATGTCAATGCGACCAGTCATATTCAAATTGTTCGCATCACCAATATTGCTAACTGGTATTTTGAAAGGGTGGTTTTCCCTGGGCAGCGTTTAGTATTTGAGACCCTAGCGGATGCTTTCTTAGAGATTCATACGGGGATGATGGCCAGCGCCATCCTTTCCGATAACATCCCCTGTGAACGCCTTTATATCAGCGATGGGGATGACGATGACTCCGACGGTCAACTAGACAGGGAAATGTTTTATCCCCATTCCCTAGAGGAAAGTCAAGGGGCGAAAATTGACAATACCGTACCCTTCAGTTTAACTTTAGCTTCCGCCTAGCTAATAACCTAATCTGATAATTCCCCTCGCACGAGAATCACAGTGCAATTAACGGCACGGGCAATCGTCGAGGGGATATTGCCATTTAAGAACTGATTGAGCAAACTTTCCCTAGATGCACCCAAAAGCACCAAGGAACAGTCTTCCGATTCTACCAGATGAATTACCGCCTCGGCCGGAGAGGCCGAACGAATCGGTAAAGGCACGATCATCTGTGCGATCGCTTTTTGTAAAGATGCTTGTAAAACTTCCAAAGTGGACAGATCTGGCAGTAACTCCGTCGGAGAATAGATTTTACATAACCAAAGTTTGGGGTGATCCGAAGACTCGGACAAAGACAGCAAACTAGGCAATAATGCTAAGGCGCGTTCGGCATTCGGACCGCCGGCGGTGGGAATCAGCCAAATCCTTTCCCGATTAGGATCGTTGGGAAAACAATCCTTTGTCCCCAATTTTACCAAGATGGTTTCACAGGGAGCCTCAGCGATCAAAGTATCGACTGAAAACCCAAAAATTGCCCCGGTGGTGGATTTTTCCCCCGTCCAACCCATAATTAACAAATTGCTGTGTCGTTCGCGAATCGTGGCCAAAATCCCGTCGGCGATATCCTGAGCCACAGAAATTTGTGTATGAACAGAGAGCTGCTGCTGACGGGCTAATCTTTCCAGACGATGAAGTAATTTGCGTCCTTCCCGCGTATCTACCCTGACTTCCGCCGGAGAACTAAGACGAGGCACAGTAATCACATAGAGACAATCTATCTCATAATTGCGTTCACGGGCGATGGCAGCAGCAATTTTAAACAAAGCGGTAGCGGTGTCGGGATTGGCAATAGGTAATAAAATCCGACCTATTCCCACAGCCGGGGAACGAGTTTGATAAACCACATAGGAAGGGGTACTGCGTTGGGGCAGCTGACAAACTCCCCCCAATTGATCGGCTTCCACCCGGATAATATCGGTGCGGGTGATGATCCCCACCAGTTTTTGACCGTCGGTAACGGGTAAACGGGAAAGCTGATAGCGATTTAAGAGAAATAAAACATCGCTTAAAGCTGCCTGGGGGGCCACAGTAATCGGATTGGGAGTCATCATCTCCCGCAGCACGGTTTGACTGTTTTTTGATCGCCATTTATCCAGATCACTTTGGGTAAAAATCCCCAATAGTCGCCCCTGTTCCACCACGGGAAAACCGCGATGATGGGAACGAGACATAATTTTCACCACTTCCCCTAGGGGTAAATCCGCCGGCAGAATTTCCACCTGCGATTGCATCACATCTATAGCCGACAGATGGGCCAACACATCATTAGCAGGGGTTTCCTCGTTGAGAATAATACCACTAGCGGAAAGTAAATGCTGATAGAGGGAACCGGGGCGAATGCTTTCAGCAGTGATATAAGAAACGGCACAGGTCAACATCAGGGGCAACACAACATTAAAATTGCGATGCAGTTCAAAGACAATCACGATCGCCGTTACCGGAACCCTGACTACTCCTGTAAAAAAAGCCCCCATACCGGCTAAAGTATAACTAGCTTCGCTGCCGAAACCCATCATTTTCGTCTCGATTCCCCCCACCAGAAACCCCAAACAGGATCCCAACACCAAAGCGGGGGCGAGGAGTCCTCCGGGGGCGCCAGAACTATAGGAGATCATGGTCAGGAAAAAATAGACCACAAAAGCGAGGGCGGTATTCTGCCAACTTAATTCCCCTGCCAGCAAAAATTCGCGTAAACCCGTATTATCTCGGAAAAAGTCGGGTAAAAAAGCCACTACCGTTCCCGATAACCAACTGACCAGACCGATACGCCAAGCCAGAGATAACCGCCAACGCCGCTGCATCTGGCTACAAAAAAGGATGCCTTGATTGAATAAAGCTCCCAATAAGCCCGCTAAAACCCCCAAAAGGCCATAAAAGGGTATTTCTTGGGCAGAGAAGCTAATATTGGCATATTCAGTGATGATCGAGGGGGTATTCTGCAGCATCATCGAAACCACGGCCCCGGTAAAGGAAGCCACGATCGCCGTTTCTAGGGTCATACTGGAGACATCGCGCATTAATTCCTCGATCACAAAGAGGACTCCGGCGATGGGAGTAGTAAAACCGGCCGCTAACCCCGCGGCTGCCCCGGCTGCGATCATCTGACGACGGTGATCAGGACTGGTGGGCAGCCAGACGCTTAACTGGGCCGCTAGGGCCGCCCCGATGTGTACCGTGGGAGCCCGACGACCAAGGGTTAAACCACCGCCAAGGATCAGGATCGCCCCGATCATTTTTACGACGGCAACGCGCCAAGACAGGGGCAAAGGATATTTAGCTAAGGCCGCTTTTACTTGGGGAATACCACCCCCGGCGGCCGCGGGGGAGAAGTGTTCGACAATCCAACCGGCACTGTAACCAAGCAGAAAACCGCCGAGGGGCAAAACTAGGAAAGGAGAGGAATTGGCTACTAGATGCACCCGCCAACCACCTAACCAACCGATGCCCAATTTCAGGATAATAGCGGCAAGGGCGGAGAGAATTCCGATTAAACAGGCGACCAGTAAAGCATAACGACTATCGGTGGCGCTACGTCCGAAGTGTTGGGATTTAAACCACTGACGGAGGTTTTGGTGACGGGCAAAAAGTCCCATAATTATCAGGGAGAATCAAGGCAATGGCGGAGCGAGGATTTATTTCGGGTTCTGATTCCTCGTCTCTTTAATCATAGGCCGTTAAGTTCTGTCACCGTTCACCTTGTTGCTACCAGTGGACCCAATAGTAGTTTTTCTCTCGATGGGCTAGGATCAAAGATTGTCCCTATCTTTGAGCGGAGGATATAAAACTTGTCATTGATTGACCATATCTCTACAGTGGATCTATTTTGTGGGGCTGGGGGGCTAACCCATGGTTTTGAGAAAGCTGGACTCAAGGATATTCCTTTGTATCCTAATCAACTATTTTCTGTTTTTCGCTGATTTGTGTTCTGGCAAATTCATCGGGTTTGTTAGCCATCTCGAAGTTACTTGCAACTATCAATTTATCTAATCAATCATACAATGTCTTTGCGGAAAAAAGCCGCTCCATTCCCCTTGACAGCATCTCTTTTGAATAATTAACTATATAGTGATATAATTATATTAATTTGGCTCAAGTGCCGAAGCTCTTACCATATTTTTTAGCCAATGTCAATAAAGTTATGAAACGATTCATGTTATTATTTTCTGTTCTCGTCAGTTTTTTGGTATTTATTAGCCTTCAAATCGATTTTTCCTTGTCCGCACTAGCTCTAACTCGACAACAGCCAGAAGGACCGGGGCAGCTGTTATATCAATCCCGTCATAGTTTGCGCGATAATACTGGTAGTCCTTGGCAGGTGGTGTTATTTAAACGAGTTAAAGATGGGGAAACGGTAGAAATTAGTTTGCGCTTGGTGGGATTTCCAGAGGGGATTGAGTTTCTTCACCCAGAAAGATTAACGATAACCACTGCTAAAGGCCAAATTTTAGCGGCTGAGGATGCTTTTGCCCAAGAATCACCCGCAGCTAACGTTGGTCAATACAAGATGCAGGATATCTTAGCGCAGCTACCCGTTACCGAAGCGATCGAGCTTTCCCTACCCCTAGACAATCCCCGCTCTCTCAGTATCCCGATTCCTGTACTTTTGGAATGGCAAAGTCTGCTTTTTTCCGTAAATGTTTGACTTTTTGGGTTAGGGTGAAAAATTGAGAATCACCTTGGGACTGTTTGGTACTTTATCTGACTAAAATGCCCAATTAGCAAAAGTTTCAGCTATCACCACTACAATAAAATCACTACCATCAGGATTTACTCTCAGAAGATTTCAATTGCCTGACTACAGTTCTAAAGCTTCGTAGATGTATAATTTATTCAAAAAACCGACAGTGCTGAAGTGATAACTAGGTAAAGGGGGAGGGAACGATAATTCCGTTTGATAAACGCTGAAAATGAGAAAATTCTTTCTAGATGTGTTAGTGGCGATCGCTTCTTGTAAAAAAGGATGACCCGTATCCACCAACATTTTACAGTAACCCCGCAAGAGAGCTTGCACCTCGATGGAAGCTTGCGCCCGAGCGCAGACATTATCCTTAAGATAGCTAGTTAACCTCTGGGAAGCGTATTGTTCGTAATCTTGACGATTGGGGTTAGTTGTCAGCAATATTCCCGCAATTCCCCCTAAAACCACCCCTAACACCATTCCCCCTAACCGTGCCAATTTCATAAGCTCTCAAATCATCACTCACTTACCCTAACCATAGCCCGAATTAGGGTAAAAAACCTCTTGTCAACCATTCGTCTTGTGCTATACTTGAAAAGGTGTACGGCGAGCGTAGCCAAGTGGTTAAGGCAGTGGATTGTGGTTCCACCACTCGGGGGTTCGAGTCCCCTCGTTCGCCCTCTTTTCAAGACCATCGATTTCAGGCTAGGCTAAAATTCGCACTGAATCAACGTCCTTTTTGTAGTAGTTCCGATCGTGGTTGCTAACAACGTTCAACAGCAAAATAATATCTGGGGAGTTTAGCATCTAATGGATCAGATAGTGATGCCATTCAGACTTAAATTGACCTTTTAAATACAGCAATTTTTTCTGGAATGTAGTGATTAGGAAAAATTTAAGAATACTTTCTCACCTAGCCCCACCTTTTATATTAACCGATTAAGAGGATAATTACCGTGAAAACAGCGAAATATCCCGAAAAAATTGCCGCTCTCTGGACAACATTTCTCTTGGGAACCCTATTTCACACGCAACTAGGGTTAATGCCACTCTTCCATGGTCAATCGATCGTCGAGAGTCATCAAACCAGCAATCTCGATCCGATTTTCTGGGGAATGTTGCTCTTTTTTTTGCTGCCAATGTTAGCGATTATCGGGGTCAATTTTAGCGAAAGTCGCTCCTTGAGAAAAACCCATTTCTGGCTAACAATTCTCTATTCTATCTTGAATTTAGCCCATCTGATCGCCGATCTTCTGGTCAGACCGATCGCTTGGTATCAAATCGCTCTCATGGCAATTTTATTGATCATCGGACTGATTTTAAATCTAGTTTCCTATCAATGGCTGCGGTTAGCGATCGCCCATCCGCGCCATCTCTCGGAAAATCATTAGCAGCGCCAAGATCAAAGGGTGGCCCGTTGACTAACTGATTCACACAAGAGGAGGCCTTTTGATCTCAAGTTGGTGGTTATTAAAGCAAAAGCAAGCTTAAACCGTAGCTAAAGCGATTTTTTTTGAAAATATAGCTTAAAAACTCTAATTAATTCCTATTATTCCCCAGATCAGCGCGTAAATTGCCCCTGTTTTCTCGCCGCTGCTGCGACCACATCTTACCAAGTATGGATATTTTTAGCTATGATGGTTCAAAAGCAAGCCAATAAAGGGAACTTTCTTGGCTGGTTATTCATCAGAAAACTCCTGATCGGAGGAGTTAAGCAGACGATATAGTTCAGATTAACGGCAAATATTGGTTAATAGTAATAACGAGGTAATTATTTTGATGAAATCTCTCATTCGTTGGACGGCAACTCTTGGTTTAGTAGGAACGACAATGTTGACTTCGCTGCTGGGCAGCTATTCTAAAGCACTCGCTTTACCGGAAGAACAAATCGTCAGAACCTTGCAGTCTGTACCTGTCTTCGCTATTGCCGATGATCAAGGAGTTCCCCTAATTGCCGTGGGAGAAAAAGAACAGAAATTCACGGGAGTTTTTATCAGTCGGCAGGACGCACAAAACTTTTTTGAACGACTGAAAAAAGAGAATCCCGAAGTGGCCAGCAAAGTTAAAGTTCAGCCCGTTTCTTTGGCAGATGTCTATAGAATGCAAACCAGTCAAACCGAACAAAATCGTTTAATTGTCGATTTTGTTCCCAAAGAGTCGGAAGTAGAATCGGCGAAAAAACTACTCAGTGAAAGAGGTCAACAATATCAAGGTGGTGTACCTTTATTTGTGCCGAAAGCGGGAAAAGAGAGTAATTTTCTGGTGATCAGTCGCAATAATCAGGATTTGATTCCTTTCTTCTTTGAAAAGGCCGCCGCTTTGCAAATGGTAGAACAATATAAAAAAGCTAATCCCGCAGAAGCAGCCACGGTTAAAATTGATGTTATTCCCTTAGAAAGTGTCATCGCTACCCTACAACAAAGCAAGGATGAAGCTTTAACCAAAATTCTCCTCTATCCTAGCCAAGAAACGATTGATTTTATTCGGGCAAATAGTAACCAAAAGGCTCCCAACCAACCCCCGGCAAATCAGCCACGCCCTAATAATAATACCAATAATCCCCCCGCCCCCAATCGTTAAGTCTTGTGTCTGCTAGTATTTCCGGTCAACAATTAAGTCAATGGCGCCAACAGGCGATCGCTGATTTAGAGCAAGCGCAACTATCTCCGAAAGAAGTGGATATCTTTCTGCAAGCAGTGACAGATATAGATACTCTTTCCCTGCGCTTACAATCCTTTCGCGAACGAGAAAAAATCCCCTTGAGTTATTCTTGGTCGGAAATTACTAAACGCTGGCAAAAACGCCTGCAATCAAGGGTTCCCTTGCAGTATTTGCTCGAATCGGTGATCTGGCGTAATTTTACCCTGAAAGTCTCCCCAGAAGTCTTAATTCCTCGTCCCGAAACCGAGTTATTAATCGATATTGTTGGAGAAACCGTCAGAGGAGACGACGGGGGAATCTGGGTAGATCTGGGAACCGGTAGCGGTGCGATCGCTATTGGTTTAGCCCGTATCTTGACAAAAGCAGAGATATATGCTATTGATTACAGTCAAACGGCTTTAGCGATCGCCAAAGAAAATATCATCAATACGGGTTTTGCCGACAGAATTATCTTAAAACAGGGTTCTTGGTGGACACCCCTAGAGAAGTGGCAAGGACAGATTAGGGGTATGGTGTCCAATCCTCCCTATATTCCCAGTGCAGAAATCCTCGACTTACAAATTGAAGTGCGGGAACATGAACCCCGTTTGGCCCTCGATGGAGGTGAAGACGGATTGACCGCGCTGCGCTATCTAGTGGCCACTGCTCCCGATTATCTGCGCTCAGGAGGTCTTTGGCTAGTGGAAATGAGAGCCGGTCAAGGGGAAAAAGTAGCGCAAATGCTGGAAAATCAGGGCAATTATCGACAAATTCAGATTATTAACGACCTAGCAGGTTTCGATCGCTTTGTTTTGGCCGAGCGAATTTAGCGCAATGTACCCGCTTCGCAGTCCCGCAGCCAGAGACGCACCGCTTGGCCGATGGTCCCTTGACTGGTTTCTAGGGGAGGTAAGGGGACTTGAGCGGGTTCAAGGGAAGCTAATTGACTGTAAACCGTCACTAATCGCCATCCTTCCCCAGTTTTAGTTAAAAATAACCAGTGATAATTCTGGAGAGTGACAGAGCGATTTTTGCTATACTGACGCTCTAAAGTTGTAAAAAAAACCTGTTGAGTGTCATCGGCAATTTGACCAGAATATTGACTGGCAGTTAAAGGTAGGGGTGCAAATTCCGGACGACCGGCAATAATCACAAAAACCGGTGTAGATAATTTTTGATCGATTTGGGAACGGGTCATAACTCGATTAGCATAACCGGGTAAATCTGACAAGAGGCGATCGACTAAAAGATTTAAATCCTCCGGACAGCTAGAAAGAGGACGACTAGCTGCTGGGAAGTTAATCCCGAAAATAACCAGTAATACAGCTAAATGTCGGCTAATTCTTGACAAATTTTTGCCCATGCTACCTTTGGCTCCTCGGCACCGGTGATCGGTCGTCCAATTACTAGATAATCAGCCCCAGCTTTAAGCGCTTGGGCCGGAGTCATTACCCGACTTTGATCCCCTTTGCTTGACCAGGAGGGACGAACTCCGGGGCAAACTAAGAGAAAATCCTCTCCACAGACGCGCCGCAATTGCGCCACTTCTTGGGGAGAACAAACCGCCCCATCAATTCCCGATTCTTTGGCCAATAATGCCAGATTTAAGGCATATTCCGATAGTTCTAGGGGAATTTTGAGGTCGAGGGCTAATTCGCGGGCGTTAAGGCTGGTTAAAACGGTGATAGCGAGAAGTTTTGGCGGCGATAGCAGGTCAGAGATTGCCGCCTTAGCTGCCGTCATTGCTTGCCGTCCGGCTGTTGCGTGGAGGGTGAGTAAATCCACTTGATAGCGACTGGCGGAACGACAGGCCCCGGCGACCGTATTGGGAATATCATGAAATTTTAGATCGAGAAAGCTCTTTTTTTGTCTTTCTTGCAGAATCCCTAGAATTTCTGCACCGCTACTGACAAATAATTCTAGTCCCACTTTCCAAAAATTGACTTCCGGCAACAGATCGAGCAGTGCGATCGCTGATTCTAAATCCGGCACATCGAGAGGAACAATAATTCGGTCTGAGTTGGTCATATTTGGGTGATAAATCAGAGAAAAATCCAATCGGCAAAAGTGGCAGCCTGTCCGCAATAAATGCCATCACGATCGATGATATTCCAAACGATCGCTTTTTCAATGCGAAATAGTTGACCGTTTTTCGTGATCCTTACCCCGTGATAATCGTTGATATAGCCCTGTTTTTTGACTAAATCCAGCATTTTTTGGCGTTCTTGGGCGGTTTCCTCTCCCTCTACCGTTGCTCGCGAAGGAGTTGCTAATAATTCTTGCCAAGTTAAACCCCAGAGATCGAGGGCGCAGCGATTACCATAATTGAAGATCGGATTAGTTTGTGTACCGTGGGAAACTAGCACAAAAGGGGCATAAAAGAGCATTTTACTCTGTTCTTTGGCAGTACCGATCCAGGGTAAAAGCGATCGCCCGATTAACCGTTCATAATTATCCAGCAGCAATTCTGTCCAATCTATAATAGTTAAATCTTCCCAAATTTCCATAAAATTATCTTGAAAAACCGGTTTAATCTTGCCGTTGCCAATATTTATAGGCCGCGTAGGCTAAAGTAATCACTCCCGTCAGAATTGCCGACTCATCCACTAAAAATTCCGGATGGTGAAGGGGGGGATTGAGGAGGTTAGGAGAACCCACTCCCAGACGAAACATTGTCCCCGGGGCCTGTTGCAAATAAAGGGAAAAATCCTCGGCCCCCATGGAGGGTTCCGAGAGAATTAAAACCCGATCCTGTCCCCAAGCTTCTAAACCAGCTTCTTCGACTAACCGGGTTAAAAATTGGTCATTTTGCACCGATGGCACGCCCCGACGATAATTTACTTGACATTTAGCGTTATATGTGCTACAGACATTCGTGACCAAACTCTCGATCCATTCCGGGAGATGGGCGTGGGTTTCTGGGTGCAGCGATCGCACCGTTCCCGCCATGCGTACCTGATCGGCGATGACGTTGGGGGCGCGACCACCGCTAATCTGGCCGATGGTGAGGACGATGGGACGCAAAGGGTTCTGAGTCCGACTAATTGCCTGTTGCAAAGTGGTGATTACTTGGGAGGCGATCCAGATAGCATCGATCGCCTCGTGGGGCCGGGCTCCGTGGCCTGATTCCCCTTGAATAAAAATTTCCAGATCGTCGGCAGCTGCAGTTAAGGCCCCGTAACGAACTCCGATCGATCGGGCCGGAATCGAGGGGAAAACGTGCAGCCCGAAAACGGCGCTGACATCCCGCATCACCCCCTCCCGGATCATCCAACTGGCCCCCTGGGCGATTTCCTCTGCTGGTTGAAAGAGAAAGCGTATTTTTCCCCCCAAAGGTTCCGAAAGACGGGAAAGCACCATCGCCACCCCTAAACCGACGGTAGCATGAACATCGTGACCGCAGGCGTGCATAATCCCCGGTTTACGGGAAGCAAAGTCTAAATCGGTTCTTTCTTGGATTGGTAGGGCATCCATATCGGCCCGGATGGCTAAAATCCTTCGATCACTGCCTTTTCCGGCCAATTCTCCCTTAACTCCCGTTTTTCCCACTGCCTCCTGCACCGATAGACCACAGGAAGATAAAACCCCGGCAATATAGGCGGCAGTTTGATATTCTTGCCCACTTAACTCTGGATTCGCGTGAATGTGGCGGCGAATCTCCACTAATCGGGGTGCGAGACTCTCGGCTATGTTTTTAATCTCGGAGAGCATGAAACCAGTTTTACAGTATCGTTAGGGTTAATCATAGAGCATTTTTTACCTGAAAAGTTGGGTCTGGCTGATTTTAAGTCTGAAGGCAAGAGGCAAGGGGCAAAAGTCAAGGGATTAGGAGAGATTCGGCTAATCTAAGCACCGGCGGTTAAAATGCGTCTTAGGTTATTCATCTCTTGATTCGGCAACGCCTCTTGAGAGAATATTCCAGCTATGATAGGAAACATTGTCTAGTTAGGAAAAAACATGGTTCAGTCTTCCGAAAAAATTGAAGTTAAGTACGGGGAAAGAGAAATTGCCGAAGGAACATTAATTACTTTCCCCAATCCACGCCCTGGCAGAAATTACGATATCCATATCACTCTGCCGGAATATACCTGTAAGTGTCCCTTTTCCGGTTATCCTGATTTTGCCACCATTTATCTTAGCTACGTTCCCGATCAAAAGGTGATGGAATTAAAGGCGATTAAACTTTATATTAATAGTTATCGCGATCGTTATATTTCCCACGAAGAAGCAATTAACCAAATTTTAGATGATTTGGTGGCCGCTTGCGAACCCTTGCAGATGAAAATTAAGGGGGATTTTCATCCCAGAGGTAACGTACATACCGTGGTGGAGGTGATGTATAAAAAAGAATAGCATAATTTTCTAGTTTGGGGATGGGTTTGCCCCCATCTCTAGCTGTTCTAGTTTTTGTTGTTCAAGTTTTTTGCTGTCGTCGTCTTCAATACCCATTTTGAACTTTTCCTCTATACTTAAAGCTTAAATGTTATACCATTTTTCAAAAAGTGTCTCCTACTTAGGGTCTGCTGAAAAAGTTTTTCGTGGGGGTAGGGTGTGGGGTGTGGGGTGTAGGGTTTTACCCATTTTCAGGGGGTCAATTACCTAATTTTCAGGGAAAAAGTGCCTAAATTTCCCCCTCGATTACCCCAAGATCTGGCACTTTTTGAGGGGAAAAAAGTCTAAAATTCTTATCCAACAAGGTTTTTAGATTTATTCAGCAGACCCTACTTAGTAAATGTACAGTTTATGCAGTAAAAAGGCAATGAGTGGAGTCCTTAATATTAATATTGCTGAGTCGGTAGAAGAATTAAAATCCTTTTCCGTGAGGTATTTTGGTGCGGTATGTCGGATTTGCTGCTTAATTATTGGGAATTAATGAAATCTTGAGGATGAACGATGGTAATATTGGGGACAGGGATAAAGTCATCAGAATTAAAGGTTAGTAAATGGGTAATGTTAGAAGCTTTCATGACAGCAAGAAGCCTAATATCATGAGTGCGTTTTCCTTTAATGTTGTAGGTGGTAACTAATTGAAACCAAAGGGGAAAAATATCTGGGCTTTCTTCTAATAAAAAAATTGAGATAAAATTTGGTTAATTTCGTGTTGTGTTTTTTGTGTAGTCCAACCTAGTCCATTAACATCCTTAGGGCGTGTTACTACAACCCAAAATTCAATTAAAATTTGAGAAGTAATCAAACATTCTCCTCCTTGTCTAATAATCATGTCAACAACATTCATGATTAGGGGATAACTTGATGAGTTAGGGTCACTAGCTCGTAAGAGAATGTTAAGTACCTAAGCAAAATTAATTACACATATCTAACCACCTCTTGCCTCTTGCCTGTTGCCTCTTGCCTATCTTCACTAGGAAATTAATTTTGCACGACTACTTAGTATCCAGTAAATATTGAGTCATTAATCTTCATACATAGTGTCACGGTGTAAAGCTTCATCGGGTAAAGGGGGATTATTAGAGGAATGGCTTTGTACTCAACTCATCCATTTAGCGGCTCGCTGTTCAGGGGTAAGAGTCGGCTCTGGCAAAGGAAGTGAAGTTTTGGGGATGAGAGATTCGGTGAAGGATAACACTTCTTGTTGTTTTTCTAAGGGAAGTTTTCTTAGGTTTTTAATGATAACTTGTTCAATGTTCATTTGACTTAGACTAATAGGCAACCAGATAAATCATATCTCATGCCGCAATTTCTCTATATTTAATAAATCTTTACATTCTTCTCCCCAACTGGCGATTAATTTTGGCTTTTTGATTGTACTGATAGCGATCGCCCCCCTCACAGTTAGGTCAAGCAACAGCCCAACCCAACGCCAAGGGCGGACAGCAAAAAAATACACACTACCGCACCAAAAACTGTATCTTAAGCTACGATTTAATAAATATTTACATTCCTCTCCCTAGCTTAGGGATTTACTGGGGAAGGAGTCTCAGGTGGTTTCCTCTGTCTTACTTGTATAGTCATTTCAATTAAGATTGAGAATATCAATCCCAGAGTTCATAAGGGTTTTGTCGGTCTAGAGTGTATCAGACTTATCTGAAATGACTATAAATATCACCACGAAGACTGATCTCAGTGATGATGAAAAGCTGTTCTTCTCGATTGACTTGTATAATCCCCCCTGTAGGTTGGGTTGACCGAAGGAAAACCCAACAAGGCATAATTCGGTGGAGTTGTTGGGTTTCGTTCCGAGGGCCCGACCTACGAAACTGAATTTTCCCCCTTAAATTTTAACTTAAATATGGTGCGTTCCCCATGATCAAACGATGGAGTAACAAGGATTGCATCAGGGAACGCACCCTACCAGCGACAGAGCGATCGCTCTTGAAGCAATTGTCAAAACGCCCACACCATCGGTCAAAGCAAGGAGGCATCGCCGCCGGGGCTGTCTCTTTCATCGCCGCTCTCTCAACGTCAAGTGCCGACTCGGCAGCGATTATACTCGATTTGATCTGTATTGAGCGTTCAAGTCCCATTAGTTTTATCTTCAGCAATCTTATGGAGAACAAAAACATTATCTTGCTTTAAAAGCAGCCATCTTGCAAAAGGATAGCGTTTGACTTCTTTATAACCTTCGAGCAATCCAGAAGAAATCATGTAGTCATCACGATTTACCCACCAGTAACTTTTACCCCGCTGCTTCTGGTATTTTATATCGTTTAAATACCAGCCATTAAATTCGTATCCCCCATCGATATATTCAGGAGTAACTCCCTGTTCCATCAAATCATTTAAGGCTTGCCACCGAGTTCGGTTCCAGGCTAAGTAGTCATGGGTTGCAGCCATAGTAAATCCGCCCCAAATAAAGACCATTGTCAAGGCAAAAGCAGTTATTTTTTTGCCAATATCTCGTTCGGCAATGTCCTTGTTTAAAATTACTATAAAGACCATAAATAATGGTACAAGCAGCAAAAAATAACGATCAAAAGCATACTTTATTCCCAAAAGAAAAAGATAAACTAATATCGTAGAAATTATTAGTAAATTCAACCATTTTTCTGATTCAGAAAAGGTTTGCAATATCCCTGAGCATAAATAGTAAAGCAATAAGAGCGCTCCAACTACACCAATCGCCGTCATCATCAACCAAAATATTTTTAAGCCAAGGGAATAGGGGGGATAATTTACCTTCAAGATATAAGTATCTCGAAGGGTTAAAGGGCCTAAGCCAAAATAAACTAGGACATTACCGATGAAGGGCATAGTTTTGCCTTGCCAAATCAATTTACCCATCACGACAACAAAAAAGCTAGATAAAGCTAAGAGCGTTATTCTTTGGTGTTGGCGCGATATTTCCTTAAATTTTCCAGAAAAAAATATCGCTATGAATGGGAAAATAAAACAACCAATTGAAATAATTAGAATATGGTTGCCAAAATCTAATTTTTGCATATTGATCAACACATTCTCCATTATTAAAAGAGTCCGCTCTTTAGATTCAAGCCATTGTTGATACAATTTATAGAGTAAGATTACCAAGGAAACCATCAGAGAACTGCCCAACAAAATTTTTAATTTTATTTTTTTTGTCCAAAAGATTGCTAGGGCAAGGAAGACTAAACAACTCAGGTATATAATTGAAATCATTAAAATGTGGTTGCCGAAATCTAATTTTCCTATAGCTATCAATACCTTCTCTGCTATTATAGTCAGGGTATTCTCTGCTGTTAAAGGCATGCGTCCTGTAGAATAAAGCCATTTTTGATACAGTTCATGTAGTAAAATTCCTGATAAAAATATCAGGGAACTGCCCAATAAAATTTTTAATTTAAATCTTTGTTTAAACGAGTATGCCAGGGCAAATGATAAAAGAATCACTATGGCGTATTGGCGAATCAAAATATTGATATAAACTAGGCAAAGACCCAGAATAACTTCAATTATTGATTCCCGCTTCAATCCCCTGATAAGAAAATAGAAAGATAGGACACTTAAAGCCACAAAAGGAACGTCGGTCATAAAGCTGTTAGCTAATCCAAAGTATAGAGGATTAACCACTAGCAGCAAAGCACCCAACAAAGAGATTTTCTGATTGGCATTAACTTCTCTAAGCAGCAGGTAAGTACCAATCGCACCGATTAATCCTAAGGTTAAAGTTGAGAAGCGTAATGCGGTAAATGAAAATCCAAAAGGAAGGCAAAATAAGGCTCCCCAAAAGGCTTGAAAAAATAGGTTAGTATGGGCTGGACTGGGAAGGCGGAAATCACCTTTCTCCAGAATCGATTTTACTGCCAGTCCATAAACCCAGTCATCATTAAGAGGAAAATTACCCAAAGGATTGACGACAATTACCATCACAGTCCAGAGCGCAATAATTATTAAAATATTGACAATATCAGCTTTTTGGGGATGACTAAAATAAATCCAACTCATTACATCTGTTTTGTTCATGGCTCTAATCTTACGAAAGGAAAATAGCGGAATTCGAGTAATTTAGTCACGACTGCTCGTGTTGCTCCGAGAATAGCGACTCGCACTGGCCGAGACAGGGGGCTGACTTGCGGGGAAATTTAGGCACAAAACACCAAGATAACATGGCGAAGTAAGCTTCATTTATCTCTGACGCGGAGGGGGTTGTCTGTTTCATTGCCAATCTCTCAACGTCAAGTGCCGACTCTGTAGCGATTATGATCGATTTGATCTGTATTGAGCCTTTAAGTCCCAATAATTGCTCTGTAGTGGATATTTCTACAAATTTGAGCTGCAACCCAGCCAATGAAGGTTAAAGATTGCTTGATAGATGGGATTATGGATCCGCAGCCGGCCTTGGTCTTTGATCACTAACCCCGATAAAAGTAACTCTTTTTCTGGGGGGCTATCCTCGGCAATCACCTCTTTTTCCCTTAAAATCCGTTCATAGAGTCTCAGGAGCAACTGGGAGCGATGACTGTTGAGAAGTCGATCTCGAATAGTCCGCAGATGTTCCGGTTCATCCTGAGCCTCCCAATTGTCAATGATCTTCTTCTGTACTAAGTCCTCAATCCAGGAGGCCTCACCATTGGGGGGAATCGGTGAGGTGGCGGTACGAATTAACTGACAGAGTTTTTGGGTCAGAAAAGGTTGACCGTTTGTCCAAGCAAAGACTTCTTTTAAGACAGTTTGCGGGTTACTAACTTTCTCGGCCAATCCGCGCAGTAAAGGCTGGGCTTCGTGTTCCTTAAAACCCTCCAATTGAATCGAATGACCGATATTAAAAGGGGTGATTTGGTGGTCAGTAATTAAATCGGAGGGGGTGACAACACCGAAGAAAGCGAAGGTCAAACGCCGATAGAGCGGGTTAAAACCGCGCTGGTTATAGCAGGAACGAATCAGGGCAAAAAAGTCATTAACCGCAAAATTTAAGCCCAAAACACTATCAATTTCATCGATAAAAATCGCGATCGGTTTCGGGGGAGAACCTTCCACGATCCCCACTTCCAGCAATAACACCTCTTCGATAAATTCGCCCAAGCGCTGCACTGCCGAGACATCTTCCCGTTCTTGCCACCAAGCTTTGAGATTGACCCTTTTGAGCAGGCCAAAACGTCGCCCTAACTCGAAGGCTATCCCCTTGTACCATTGGTCGGGAGTGACATTTTCGCTGCCGATGCGGGTTAAATCAATGGGAGCGCAACAGACCCCCTCGTGTTGGAGGTGGTCGATCATGCGTACCATTAAACTAGACTTACCCATTTGACGGGGATTGAGAACATAGCAAAAATCGCCGCGTTTGAGGGCTTTATAGAGATAACGGTCGGCGGCGCGGACCACGTAGGTGGGGGCATCCATGGGTAAACTGCCCCCCACTTGGTAGTCAAAGGTGCTAGATTCTTCGGTACTTCTGAGCAGTTCATTTTCAAACAGTAATTTTGCTTGGGTGTCCTTGAGAATTTCTAGGGTTTGGCTGAGTTCTAGGGTGCGCTCCTGCACTTTCTGTTCGAGGGTGCGGCTATACTCGGCCAATTCTTCGGTAAAGCGAATCCGTTCCGCTTCTGCCTGTTTTCGTTCGGTAATATCGGTAAAAGCGGCGATAGCATAGATAATTTCTCCTTTTTCGTCAAAAACGGGTGTGGCATACACTTCTAGGGGGATAATCTTCTCTCCTTGGTGAATTTCTAGATCATCCATCGTGTTTTTTTCCCCCCTTAAAGCTCTGACAATCGGCTGGTCTTCGGTGGGATACAATCGATCGGTTCCACCTTGATATAACTGATAGGTTTCCCCCAACTGATTAGCCGTGGTGATATTAACTATCCCTTTTCCCAAAATCTCTTGGGCGGTTTGATTGGCATAATAGGGTTGACTGCCAGCATCGAGGACGAATACCCCCACTGGCATGGCTTCTAAAAATTGCGCTAGTTGTCTCTGTTTGGCTTTGATTTCAGCGTAGAGTTTGGCGTTAGTAATTGCGATCGCCGCTTGGCTGGAGAGCAGTTGCAGCACTTCCAATCTTTCTTGGGTAAAGGCCCCGACGGTGAGATTATTTTCTAGATAGACAATTCCCCGCAGTTGTCCTTGGTCGAGGAGGGGGGAACAGAGCAGCGATTTGGTTTGATGGGTTTTAATATAGGGATCGTTGCTAAAATTGCCCTGATGGGCGGCATCGTTATTAAGAACGGTTTGACCGCTCCGGGCTACATAGTTAATAATTGAGACGGGAAGATGTTCTTCGATGGCATTAGATTTAAAGACTGTCACCCTGTCTTCCTGCACTGAACCGGAGGCTTCAATCAGTAGTTGTCCGCCGCTTTCTAGGATAAGATAGCCCAGCTGCGCCCCAGCATTTTCGATGAGAATTTTCATCAGGGTGGCGAGTAATTGATCTAAAACTATCTCGCTAGAAATGGCTTGGGATGCCTTCATAATCGTGGCTAAATCTAATAGTTCTCCGGCATGACTAACTGAATTTTTTCTGGTGGTAGTTCTCGTGGTTTCGGTCGGGGAATTAGAACCATAATTATTGACCATTAACTGAGAATAGCGGCTTTCTATATCTTTGACTTTAGCTGTTGCTCCCCAAAGAGAATAGAGATAAGCAGCTTCATTGATGTAGGTTTTGGCAATTTTTACTTTACCCCAATCGAGATAGAATTTCGCCGCTAGTTCGTTAGCCAGTGCCTCTTCATTAATGTATTCATTTTCCTTGGCTTTAGCGATGGCTAGATCGTAGTTTTCTATGGCTTCTAGATAGGAGCGCTGCACCCGCTCCTTTTCCGCTTGCACTAAATAAAATTTATGGAGATAGTTAGGGGGTGCTTGATTAGCCCATTCCCGCAGCTTTTTCTGATTATTTGTCACCCGTTCTAATACCTGCTGTTTTTGGTCATTTTCCAGATGATTATAAATAGCTAAATGGGCGAGGGAATCATAGAAATTATGCAGAGAAATCAAAAAAGTGGCGGTAGCTCCTCCTAGATAATTTTGGGCTTGGTTAGCATTTTCGATGGCTTGTTCGTACTGTGCAAATAGATAACAAAGGTATAATTTATTAACAAATAAAGCACAGAGACCGTAGAGATCATTAGCCTCTAGATGGTACGGTAACATAACAGTTTCTTGATAGTATTGTCCTTCTAAAAGACCGGGATTTTCCGAGCGTCCCAGCAGATTTAAAACTGTTTGTCCGTAGATTTTTAGATAGTTGCGGGGGTTTTCTTGTTTGAGCTTAACAAAAGCCAGATCATAGTTAGCTATTTCTCTGGCTAATTCTGTTAATTCCTGTCCGATAAAGGCGGAATGAAAACAGTAAAGATAGGCGCAGGTTGTTCCGTAGTAGAGATCGCCCATTTCTAAACCAGTTTGATAGGAAGATTTTAACAAGGACAGGGAATTTTTAATCGGTTCTTTCCAGATACTAATAGTGGTGGAAAAGACGGCAATTATTTTCGGCATCAGGGCTTTGGCATGAAATTTATCAGCAATGTTTAAAGCCAATTTTCCAAATTGATAACCCGTTTTCCAATCGTCTAAAAGACCACAAAGAATTAGTCCATAATTAACATAAGTAAAAGCCGCTAGATAACTGTTGCCGTACTGAATTGATAAGTTAACCTGTTTTGATACTAGGATGGGTAAGAGATGAGGGACGGCAATAAAAACAGGAGAAAATATGGCAGCCGATATCTTCATTATTGCTAATTTTTCTTCTTCATTTATCGGCGGTAAAGTAATTAAATCTTCGATATTTTTACCCGCTAATTTTTGCCGAGTTTTAGTGAGT
Organism: Microcystis sp. M015S2; assembly: GCF_020245945.1. Lineage (NCBI taxonomy): Bacteria > Bacillati > Cyanobacteriota > Cyanophyceae > Chroococcales > Microcystaceae > Microcystis > Microcystis sp. M015S2. The sequence goes on along the minus strand of NZ_JADBTX010000074.1, from coordinate 4,784 downwards.
TCTTCTTGGATATCTGATGATTGTAAGGATTCAGGAATCTCGAAATCTAAGCTTTTGAGGACAGATAAGCCAATTTGTACCGCTTTTAGTTCTTGATTTTGGGCGTGATAAGCTTCGATGATTACTTCATAAACTTTTATTTTATCTAGGGTGGTTTTTGCCCGTTTTAATACGAGATTAGCCCAGCACTGCATCTGCTCAAAATCCCCACTTAAATAGGCGATTTCTGTGGCTTCAGAATAAATATCTAAAGTCAGTTGATAGTTATTTTTCCAGCTTGATTTTTTGAGAAGTTTTTGAGCAATTTTAATATATTTTAAGGCTCCAGTTTGGGCATTAGCGGCTTTGGCTTTTTGGGCTGCTAGTAAATTCAATTTAGCCACTGACTCTCGTTCTTTTTCCTCGCTAATTAGTCGATAACCAAGATTGAGATGATCGACTATTTTAAAAATCTTTTCCGATAATTCGTTGACAGAAGTATGCTGCCAAAGTAGGCGACCAATTTTTAGATGAATTAAAGATTTTTTGCTGTCTTCGATGAGAGCGTAAGCTCCTTGTTGAATGCGATCATGAGCGAATTTATATTCTTGAATCAGTAATTTTTCATCTAATTCGGAGAGAGGAATAATTAAACCAGCTTCGCTACTATAAGTTAATATTGGTAAAAGTTTTAGAGGTGATTTTTCAGATATAACTGCCAGACTATTTAAATTAAATTCTGAGCCAAGACAGGCCGCTAAACTTAAAATTTCCTGGGTTTCGGGGGGCAATTTCTGCATTTTGCCCATCATAAATTGAATCAGATTGTCGGTACTGCCAATCCTTTGAATTTGGCCGAGATGCCATTGCCAATAGCCCCTATTATTATCGGTTTTAGTGGTTGTTTGCTGCCCTGGTTGGAAAAATAGCAAATTTTCCCAGTAGATAGTTTTGAGAAATTCATTGACAAAAAAAGGATTCCCGTGGGTTTTTTGCCAGACTAAAGCGGACAAAGATTGCACATTTTCTGGTGAATGATTTAATGTCTCTGCAATTAACTGATTGACCTGTTCAAGCTCCAGAGGTCTTAAAATAACTTGATTGATAATTATGCCCCCCTGCTCTAATTTATCGAGAGTAGCGGTTAGGGGATGGGTGGAATTAATTTCATTACTGCGATAGGAGCCAATTAAAAATAAATAGTCCATATCGCCATCGAGCATAATTAATTCTATTAACTGGAGACTAGCCAAGTCTGCCCATTGCAAATCATCGAGAAAGATGACCAAGGGATGTTCTGGAGAACAAAAGACCCGAATAAAATTTTTAAAGACTAAATTAAAGCGATTTTGAGTAGCGATCGCTCCTAATTGTAACACCTCTGGTTGTGGACCGATAATTAATTCCAGTTCAGGAATCACATCAAGAATAACCCGTGCATTCGTCCCCAAAGACTTTAAGAGTTTTTGTCGCCATAGTTCCAGTTGTAGCTGACTTTCCCCCAAAAGTTGCTTGACGAGATGAGTCAAAGCGCTAACCACGGCAGCATAGGGAATATCGCGCTGAAACTGGTCAAATTTACCGGAGATAAAAAAGCCGCGTTTTTCAGTAATTGGCCGGTAAATTTCCTTAACCAGGGTGGTTTTACCCATGCCAGAATAACCCGTAACTAGCATCAGTTCGGTGTGAGAGGAGTTTTTATCCGCCGTGGCTACCCGTTGAAAAGCAGTGAGGAGAGTGGCGATTTCTGCCTCCCTACCGTAGAGTTTTTGGGGAATTTGGAACTGATTGGCTAGATCTTGCCTAGCGATGACAAAATCATCAATTTTACCCGTTGTTTCCAGTTGTCTTAAACATTCTTCTAAATCTGCCCGAATACCATAGGCACTTTGGTATCGTTCCTCGGGGGTTTTAGCCATCAGTTTCCTGATGATTGCCTCCACCACCGGGGGAATTTCCTCCCTGACGAGACTATTAATCTCCAAAGGTTGTTTTGCCAGATGACAGTGAACTAATTCCAAAGCATCGTTAGCCCGAAAAGGTAATTGTCCGGTGAGAAGTTCGTAGAAGCTAACGCCCAAAGAATAAAAATCCGTGCGGTAATCGAGACTGCGATTCATCCGTCCGGTTTGTTCGGGAGAAATATAGGCTAAAGTCCCCTCTAGAACGTTGGGATTTTTTAGCCCCGGATTTTCCCGCCGCAGGACGCTGGCAATGCCAAAATCGATGATTTTAATTTGTCCGGTTTCGGGGTTAAGAACTATATTGGCAGGATTAATATCTTTGTGAATAACCTTGGCGTTGTGAATTTTCTCTAAATTAGCCACTATTCGGAGTGCAAGGCTCAAAAAGTCCCTTAAGAGCAGAGATTTGCCCCCTAGCCATTTTTTTAAGGATATACCCCCGAAATCTTCCAAAATAATCACGGGGGTTCTGCGGTAGGTTTCTAAGCCATAGGCTTTAATCGCCCCCTCGAAGTTGAGGCCGCAGATGGTTTTATACTCCTGTTTGTAGTGGGTTAGTTCTTGGGCGGTAGGATATTCTTGCTTGAGGATTTTGAGCATAACGGGTTGATTATCGGCGGTGCGAATAGCCCGATAGACTTCTGAGTTAACGCTTTCGTAAACCTGGGCGAGAATGTCGTATCCTTTGAGAACAATCATTTTTTTACTTGGCGATTGTAAACGGCTGCGGGTCTCCCCAAGAAAAATTCTACGGGAACTAAAACAAGACTCCGCAAGGCTGACAGGACTCGATTTACCTGTGAGACGGAAGGACGGGGAGAAGGCAGCACCTGCTCGAAATACTCAGAATGCAAGGTAAAACCAAAGTGAACATCTTCCGGCAAACTCAGTTTAGCAATCGGTCCGTCCTTGAGATTGTCAGGGTTAAATAACCAAGCTTCTAATACTTTGGTCGGGGTTAAAACCGTCGTAAACAGATAGCCCTGTTCTTGGGGAATAAACTGAATGCTATCTAAAATATAGCCATCGGGACAAACATAAAAATCCAGTAGTCCCCGACCTAAATGTGATACATGAGTATCACTGGCTTTTTGTTCTTGGTTAATCTGTTGACTTAACTGATTCCAATCTTTATCGAAGGGAACCTTGGCTAATACCGAGGGCAAGTCATGACAGGGAAGTTCGGCATCGCTGAGGATGCGATTACTCTGGTCGCGAAAATCCATATACTGACGACGACAGATTAATTCGCGCACATAACCGAGATAAATTTGATAAATGGTGCTGTATCCCTGTTCCGATTCCCGCGGGTCGGCGGTGTAGAGACTGGTAGAGAACCACCCCGGATGGATGAAAGCTTGTTCGCTCATCACCCTGGCATCTTCGATAACCACTTTGCGCAGCACTCCGGGGTCAAAGGAAAACATCCAAGGAATGCCGTGGTATTCGGGGGGATAACTCTGACCGGTAAAATGTTGGATATCGTCTTTTTCGATCGCTTCGGTTAAACTAATAGTGGCGTGTTGGATGGCCACCAGCTGAATTTGACCGTTGATACTATGGTAATTACAAAGGAAGTGATAACTGTCGCCATTGAAGGTAATTAATCGCGAGGGAACGGTGGTTTCTTCTTCCTTGAGATCTTGACGGTTAACCAGATAAATTTGAGTTTTCGGATAGGTTTCTTCGGGCTTGATTCTGATACCTAATAGTTTGGCTACTCCCATCTGAAAAGGCATATCGGGAATCATGATATAATCTTCGGTGACGATGACCGAATGGGGGCTACCATCGAGGGTAGTTCCCTGTAGTTTCCAAGGTTTAAGTTTTTTTTGTTGATCCCAAAGAACAATATACACCGAGGAATCTAAATCTTTTAACATACCTCCCGATGCAAGTTTTAGCTTTAATTCACAGGTGATAAATTCTTTGGTCTTTTTGTCGTAGAAGGGGTGAGCGGTATTTTCTAGGACTGGGAAAACAGATAAAGGCACGGAAACAAGATGTTGGTCAAAATAACCAATCGGAGTGATAGTATCAAGGGAAACGGGGTCTACTTCCCAGTAACGTCCCGCATCGGCAGTGAGAATTAATCTGGTTTCTTCTAGTTGTTTATCTTCGGCAACTTTTTCTAGTTTAACCATAGCAGTATTCGCTATTTCCGAAGAACCTAAAATGCTGACCACGGCGGGAAAAGTGGCTTGACTAATATTAAATATCGGTAAAACTTTTCGCCAAAAACTATCCCAAGTTTTTAGTTTTTTACTGTAAACGTTAACTTGATTATTTTTACCTTGCAAGTCCCATTTAATAATTACACCTTCGCCAGAGAACAAATGACGGTCATTTTTTCTATGAAAAGGACAGACGATAAAAACGTATCCCGACAGATTTTCCGGCCAATGTCCCTCAGTAATTGTGGCGACTGCCTTATATAAATTGTTCTCATCCGGCCGACCGAGTTGCGAGCGACTAAAATTACTAACGTTGACAGTATTTTGGACAGTATCTCTGATTGACATATTCATAAGTAGAGTTTGCGGCAAAAAGTTTGTTGGTGGGGTTAGTAGCCGGTCGTCGGTCGTCAGGAGATAGGAGTCGGGAGCCAGTATTTAGGAGCCGGTAGTCAGGAGATAGGATTCAGAAGTCAGGATTCAGGAGCCAGGAGACAGGTTTTAGGTGTTGGGGTTTTGGGGTTTTAGCTGAGAGGGGGACAAGCGAGCTAGAAGGTAGATAGGGCAAGCGATATCGCTCTTTGTCCTTTGATGTAATCCTTCAACCGATAGCGGCTAATTTGCATTAGCTCTTCTATATTTTTTTGGAACATTTGATGTAGCCCGA
>NZ_JADBTX010000073.1:0-18366 GCF_020245945.1 Microcystis sp. M015S2 | reverse complement strand
TTGATAAAGATTTCTAATAAGCTCGCCCAAATCCCTGATTCTCTCGTTAGCTTTTTGGCTGAAAGGGATGTATCTATTTGTAACTGAGGAGCCTAAAAACCTTTGTGGACAACGCTTTGAGATGTCTTGTCCCCCTGTCAGCACTATCCCAGTGAAATGACTGTGGCAACGGTGGATATTTATAAGGAAAATAATTTAGTTTTGATTTCTCCCGGATCAATGACTAGCGAGCTTACTAAATACCCCAGAAAAAATTTCCTGCGAACTGTTTGTTCCAGCGAGCAACAATCTCCTGCCATTGCAAAATTTTTGCAAGAAAAGTCTATTAAAAAAGTGGTAGGCTTTTATAGTGAAGGAAGTCCATTTAGTGAATCTTTTTTTAATAGTTTTAAAACTATTTTTACAAGCCCTCCATTCTCTGGAACTGTAGTAAAATTAGATAAATTTGATCTGGGAAATAATTTTGATGAAAAAGAAGCCATCCAAGAGTTACGACGACAGAAAGAAGCAAAAATAACAGAAACAATAGGGCTTGTACTATTCCCAAAAGCGATTGGCGATGCTCAAGGCGATGCAATTAAACTTATAAAACTTAATAATAGTCAAAATTGGGTTATCGGATCATGGGGGCTTCGTAGTTCTCGTACCTTAGAACAAATTGACAACCTACAACCTTTTCAAAAGTTTGTTATTGCGGTTCCTTGGGATTCTTTAACCAGTCCTAACAAGAATTTTCTTAAGGATGCTAAAATTTTATGGACTACAACTTCTGTTAATGCAATAACAGCCCTATCCTATGATGCAACTCTTGCTCTAACAAAAGCTCTAGAAAAGGAAAATACTCCCACACGAATTAATATCCTTGAACACTTAAAGTCTCCTGATTTTCTTGTCACTCAAGGTGCAACCGGGACAATTAAATTCGATGAAAATGGCGATCGCAAAAAAATCGATGAAAATGGCGATCCCCAAAATCCCTCCGTAGAATTTGTTCACATTGTGGAGTGTCGGACACTAAGTTCAGATTTTGCTTTTGTCCCAATCAAGTATCCTACTGCTAAAGATGCTGGTTTATCCTGTTTAAACTCACCCAAAAAACCTAGTCCCTAGCTAATTAGGTTTTGCTGAAAAAGTCTGAAATGCCGCTAGGAAAAAGGTTTCGACTCAATAAAGCGATCGCTGCCATCGTACCTACGTTCATCTTATATTTAATTCCACCCACCCACTTGCAATAATCTATATTAAGCCAATAAAGCCTGTTTTATTGGGTTTCCTGCCTCCTATTGACAGTATGCTAAAACTTATAATTAATATCATCGTCGCAATCACTCGTGGACTGGAGACAACAACTGATTATTTTTACCCGTTATCCGGAATTGGGGAAAGTAAAAACCCGGATGATTCCAGCTTTGGCAGCCGAGGGAGCCGAGGAATTGCACCGCAAACTGGCCGAATATACTCTCGGTAAATTAGAGGGTTTGAGGAATTTTCTCTCCCTGATCATTTACTACCATGGCGGCAGCGAGGAGAAAATGCGTACTTGGTTAGGTGTGCATTATTGCTATCATTCTCAACGGGGAAAAGACTTAGGAGAAAAGATGCAAAATGCTTTTGCCGATGGTTTTGCTCAAGGGATGACAGCGATCGCTATTATTGGCACAGATTGCCCAGAAATCGGGGAAAAAGAGATTTTAGCAGCCTTTGAGGCCCTAAAAACCCACGATATGGTTTTAGGACCAGCGTTAGATGGAGGATACTACCTAATTGCTTTAAAACAGGTCTTTCCAGAGCTTTTTAGCGATATTCCCTGGGGAACGGGGGAAGTCCTGGCAAAAACTCAGACAATCGCCGCTAAACTGGCTTTAAAAACCGCTTATCTGCCTAAATTAGCCGATATTGATCGCCCGGAAGACCTGCCTATCTTAAAAAAATACCTGCCGGAATTAAGGTTGAACGATGACGGGGGTTCCCATGCGGACTAAATCAAACAACACTTTTACATCCCGATTCCGCATCCGCACACAACCATGGGAAGCGGCGCTACCGAGGGAATTTTCCGCGGGGGTCCCGTGAAAACCGATGGAATTTTTGCCGTCACTCCAAAAACCGATCCATCTTTCCCCTAGGGGACTATTGGGACCGGGGGTGCTGACTTTTCCTGTCCAGGGACTTTTCCAGACGGGATTGCGAACTAATTCCCGCACCTCAAATTTACCGGTGGGGGTTTCCCAGCCTTTTTTGCCGACGGCGACGGTAAATTGTGCTAAAACTTGCTTATCTTGATAAACGTAAACTTTTCTCTCTTTCAGTTTTAGGACCAGATGGGTAGCGAGAGTTTGATTGGCTGCGGTATTCGGGGTGACAGTGCTGATTTGGTTAGCTTGGGCCGGATATACGGGTAAACAAGTTAATCCTAATCCGATGATTAAGAGGGTCAAATTTCGTTTGAACGCCATTGTTCCCACACTCCTCAATTGCGATAGCGATGATTTTTAAGGATAGCAAATAGGGAACTTTTTGGAAGCTCAAGCCGCTTATACTGTGCCGGTTTTAGCTTCGTACTGCCGACAACCTTCACACCGGACCGGTGGGATTAACCGCACAACGCAAATGGGGGGAATAGGCATTAAAACGACAACTAAGATCACCTATCAAGGCCGGTTTATTTTCTGTCCCTAGAGGAATTGACAAAAAATCACTGGCCATCACCGTGCTGTATTCGTGACGATAGCGAATCCCTCTCAAACGGTTGCTTAATCTCTGTTGGGATCGGTTAATTAACCAGAGACTAACCAGAGAGGGAAAGAGGGCGAGGATAAAAACAAAGGTTATCCTGATCACGATTTCAGTTTAGGCGATCACCAGTGCTGCTAACTTATTATTGAGGCTGGCGCTAGAAATTAGGCCATAACCAGGGAAGATTTAAGGGGTTCTTCCTTTTTGCTTTCATAAACTGCCGCAGGACCGGGGAATCCTCTGGTTAGTTCCCGCACTTTAATTTCACCTGCTTGCAGGGATTTGGTCAAAATTTCCATGGCAACCACGGGTTTACCGGCACCACAGAAGAATAAATCGGCGGCGAAATAGCCGTGTTCAGGCCAGGTGTGGATCGCGATATGAGATTCAGCTAAAGTCGCCGTCGCGGTAACTCCGTGGGGACTGAACTGGTGGACACACAAATCGATCAGCGTTGCTTCTCCTGCCGTAATTCCATCGAGGATAGCGCGACGAATGCGCTCGGGATCGTTGAGGAGGTCAGCAGGTACTTGCCAAGCATCGACAATCAAATGGGTTCCCAGTTTGGTCATTTTTTTTTCAATACTCCCTATCGAAAAACCTTCACAGATTTACCAATATAACACAATTTTTCTAACTTGTGCAAAAAAGATCTGGTTTTTTTTTGGGTACTTTCTCTAAAAAACGGCTCTTCGTTACTTGGTATGGTTCGATAGGGGGGCATAAATCGACTAAATCCTTATCTGGCAAGAGATTTAATTGATTAGTTCGCTCTAGATCAAAAACAATTGACAAAAATCGCCAAATATCTTTCTCGATAAGGGTTTCATCTCTTATAATCCTGTCCGTTGCATAAGACAAACCGAAGAGCCTAAAAAACTAAGACAGAGAAGGGTGTGGGGTGTAGGGTGTAGGGTGTGGGGTGTTGGGAAAAGCGCAAGGGCCTAATTTTATCTAGGAGGGGGGACGGGATTAGTGGGGACGGTGGGACTGGGAGAAGCGGCAGGAATGGGGGGATTTTCGGGTTTACGGACTTGGGGGACGGGTAACAGATAGAAAAGTAGGGCGCAAGCGACAAGACTGCCTAATCCTGCCAAAAAAGGTACTGTTCGACCGGCCACCGATTCATTGACCTTATGGTAGCGACGGGAAACTGGCTGTAATTTCAGGGTTAGGTCAGGTAAAGTGCGAGTATCGGCAAAAAATTGGTCAATCGCTTCTATTAAATCGAATAACTGCACGGTACTGATTTCTATCTTCACCGGACTTTCCGGGATGTTCAAGTCCGTTGATGGATACCAAACCAGACGATGGAGATTATGGTCAATCTTTTCTAGGTACACATGATCTGGTTCATGGACGGGGTCTTGGGGATGACGAACACCACTCAAAAATTCTTGGGCATACTGACTGACCGCTTGGACCAAATTTTCCAAGAAAACCCGACCACCTTGCAGGACTTTATTGGCCCCGATTAACCGACATTCTACGTTAGTCAAAATTGAGAGTAAAGGTCGGCTATCCCCGGGGTTAGCCGGGGCGAAATCATCGCCGAAACCATCGAGAATCAGGGTACAATTGGGCAGGCTATACTGTCTTCTCATTTTTACACGATCTCCCCATCAAATAAACTAATCCAAAACCGCTGCATTCCCGTCGTACCAGTACAAAATAATAACTGATCGAGGAGGGATAAAGCCAGTTCATTTAGGGCATTTTCATCAGCTAGATAAACCGATACTTTGGCCCGACGAGGGTTCATGCGACTGCGAAAATTGGAGCGAAATCTTTCTAGGTATTCTGATAAAAGAAAATTATTATCCACGGGTAAACCTTTTGACTCCATCTGTTGCCGCGCTAACAGTAATTGTCGGATGGATATAGCCAGGGGTTTGGCCCGATAACTGGCAATGATAACTAAAGCTTTGGCTTGGTCAAGGGTGAGACGGTCGAGGGTGTAGGAAATTCGCCAGGGATTAGTACAGCGTAATCGCCAGAAAATAATCCGGTTTTTGATAATTTTATCGAGTCCTAGTTCTTTACAGAGGGCTAACAGGGCCTCCCCGGCACCGACTTCTAAGGATTCCAACGCTAATAGCATTAAATCGATATGCTGTTGGAGATGTAGGGCGCATTGCTGACTGGCAATCGGAAAATCGGGTAAAACGCTTAAAATAACCGGTTTTTCTGGGGCTGATGTTGTAGATTCGGGCGTTAGGCTAGTAGAGGTCATGATATAGGAGAACTAAAACACAAGGGCGATCGAGTCAGGGTATTGTAAATTGTATTGTATAGATAGCTGTCCCCCATTTTACGAGACACGGAAACTGAATGGATCTGAAATCATTGATTCGCGATATTCCTGACTTTCCCAAACCGGGTATTGTCTTCCGCGATATTACTACCCTACTCAATCATCCCCAAGGATTACGTTACACGATCGATACCCTAACGGCAAAGTGTCGCGATTACGGTTTATCCCCCGATTACATTGTCGGTATGGAATCCAGGGGTTTTCTCTTTGGTGTTCCTTTAGCATACCAATTAGAAGCGGGATTTATTCCCGTCCGGAAACCGGGTAAATTACCCGCCGCCGTTCATAGTATCGAGTATGATTTGGAATACGGAAGCGATAGGCTCGAAATTCATCAGGACGCGGTGGCATCCCATCATAAAGTTTTAATTGTCGATGATTTAATCGCGACGGGAGGGACGGCGAAAGCAACGGCCGATTTATTAGAAAAAATTGGTTGCGAGGTGTTAGGATTTGCCTTTATCATCGAGTTAATCGACCTCGGTGGTCGGGAAAAATTACCCGATTTACCGATTATTACCCTCATCGATTATTAGGTTTTTTTCTATGACGGCGACTGATGATAATTATAAGGCGGCCACCGCTCGATCGAGTGCTAATGGGTTACAATCTCTCCTAACTAGCGAAACTTTTTTATATATTGTCAAGCGTGTTCTCCAGGGTTTATTAACTCTGTTGTTGGCCTCGGCTTTGAGTTTCGCTATTATCCAATTAACCCCCGGCGGTTTTCTGGCTTTGCTTGACCTTAATCCCAAGATTAGTCAGGAAACTAAAGAACAATATATTGCCCTTTTTGGTTTAAAAGACCCGCCGATTGTCCAGTATTTTAAATGGTTGTGGCAAGTGGTAACTCAGTTTAATTTTGGTCTGAGTTTTACCTATTTTCGTCCCGTGTCTTCCCTATTATTAGAGAGAATTCCAGCGACGTTATTAATGTCTTTGACTTCCATCATTTTAACCTGGGCGATTGCGATTCCCTTGGGCATTGTCAGCGCCGTCAAACAAAACCAATTTATCGATAAATTTTTCCGAGTTATCAGTTATCTTGGTCAAGGTTTCCCCAGTTTTATCACTGCCCTTTTACTGCTAATTCTCGCTCAAAATGTCTCGCCGCTTTTACCAGTAGGTGATATGACCAGTATTAACTATTCGGAATATTCCCCTATCGGTAAAGTTTTAGATATCGCTTGGCACATGATTTTACCAACTATTGCCCTGACAGTTACCAGTTTTGCAGGATTACAAAGATTGATGCGGGGACAATTGTTAGATGTTCTGCGACAGGATTATATTCAAACCGCAAGGGCGAAAGGTTTACCAGAAAATAAAGTTATCTATGTCCACGCTTTACGCAATGCTATTAATCCTCTGATAACTCTTTTGGGCTTTGAATTTTCCAGTTTGTTAAGTGGGGCATTTATCGCCGAATTTTTCTTTAACTGGCCCGGATTAGGTCGTTTAATTCTGCAAGCTGTGACGGCTAAAGATTTATATTTAGTTATGGGCAGTTTAATGATGGGGGCTACTATGTTGATTATCGGTAATCTTCTGGCTGATTTACTTCTCAAAGCTGTAGATCCTAGGATTAAATTGGAGGATTTAAAGTAGGGTGATAGGGAAATTTCAGCTAAATTTCCCACTACCCAACGGGTGCATCTCACATTTGCAGAAATAGGGACAATAAGCAATTATCAGTGACCCTTAAATTATTACAGATGTATCAGCAGCTGCGTGTAAGCATCCCACCGAAAAACTAATGCGCGGGGGGTTTGGGGGCGGTGCCACGCCCCCAACGGGGGGTTTGGGGGGTAGAACCCCCCAAAGGCTTGGATTGAGTGGTAAAATCGGAAGTAATGACCAATTTTAGAAGATAGTTTCCCTTTAAAAATCCCAACTCAGTAGATTTACAAAAATGGGATGTACCCCCACCCAACCCCTTTTTTCCTTTTCACTTTTCACTTAATAAACTATGTTAGCAACTACACATTATTTACTCAGGTCAAAACAAGACGGACAATACCTAGTGGCGCGTCTGAGAAAAGGTGAAAGCGAAAGTCCGGCCAGTTATCTGCTTCTGTTTAAAGAATCCTACGATGCTTTAAGTTATATCAATACCCATGCTCAGGATTTAGCCAATAATTTTTCTGTGGAAACTCTCTCAGGAACACAATTAAAGGGACTGATGCAGCGATGGGGATTTGCAGGAATTGGTTTAGTTAGTGAACCTTTGGAACCACAAGTGCAGTTTTTAGCCTACGAAAAAGGATTTAATCTCTAAACTATGAAAACGCTGTTAATCACTGGAGTTAGTGGGTTTTTAGGTTGGCATATTTACCAAAAAACGCGCTCATCTTGGGCAAGTTTTGGTACATATTTTAATCACAATGTCAATAGTAATGACCCGAATTTAATTAAAGTTAACTTAACAGACTTAGCCGCAGTTAGAGAACTTTTTCAACAGATTAAACCCGACGCGGTAATTCATGCGGCTGCCCAATCAAAACCGAATCTCTGTCAAGAATTTCCCCAAGCATCCGAGGCAATTAATCTGACAGCTTCTCTAGAAATTGCCCGTTTATGTAGTCAATATCAAATACCGCTAGTTTTTACCTCTACCGATTTAGTTTTTGATGGTAAAAATGCCCCCTATTCCGAAAATGATCCGGTTTCTCCCGTGAGTATCTACGGTGAGCAAAAAGTAGCGGCAGAAAAGGGTATTTTAGCAATATACCCTCGGGCGGCTATTTGTCGAATGCCTTTGATGTTTGGTTCTCCTTCTCCCAACGCTAATAGTTTTCTGCAACCCTTTTTAAAAACCCTCCAAGAGGGAAAAGAATTATCTCTATTTACTGATGAATATCGGACGGCTGTTGGGGTTAATAGTGCGGTGAATGGTTTACTTTTGGCATTAGAAAAAGTGCAAGGGATTATTCATCTGGGTGGTAAAGAAAGAGTTTCTCGTTATCAATTCGGTTTACTAATGGCGGCAGTTTTTAACCTTCCCAGAGAACAAATAAAACCCTGTTTCCAGTGCGATGTTCCCATGATTGCACCGCGTCCACAGGATGTTTCTCTTGATAGTTCTCTCGCTTTTTCTTTAGGTTATCAACCATTAAGTATTAAAACCGAATTAGAGGTAATTAGAGATGAAATTATCTGAACAAAAGCGGACTATATTAATTATCTTGCTCCTTTTTTTTACCGCTATTCTCATGGCCAATTATTTTGAGGTAGGGATGACAGGAGTGTTAGCTTTTTTCGTTGCTTATCTATCCAAAGGAATGCGAAAAGTTAAGTAAAAAAATTAATTGTTTCAATCAACAATCTCGAATTCTATTGACTGCTCTTGGGCAAAATTATAGGTAAAATGATCGATAATATTAGTATCGCTCAATTCAAGATTATAAAAATCGAGCGCTGGTTGATCAAAAAGTGGGCCAGCGTGCCAAGTTCCCACCTCTAATTTAATAAAACAGTCCCCGGGGATGCGAAAAACCCTTAATTTTTCTAAATCCGGTTGAGGATAAGGACTAGGGGGGGCCACTCCTAAAAACCACTCTTGTCCCCCCAAAGAACCAAGACATTGGGTACATTGACTATGACGAGTAATTCGCTTAAATTTACGTCCGCGAGTCTGTAAACGCATAATATAAAAGCGTGGCACACCGTTTTTTAAATGCAGTTGTGCATCGCTTTCATCAAACGGTTTTCCATCATGACTAGGGATTATTAATTGACCGTAGGGACGGAAACTCTCGGCGGTAATTAGTTGCGCTGCCAGGGGACGAACGGTAATCGAATTACTCATAAAAATTACTGCTGACTAACAGTTATAGCTGTACCATCTCGGAGAGAAAGAATATTATTAATAGCAATTCTTTCCCCGGCATTTACTCCAGAAATAACCTGATAAGCTTGCCCTTGAATTGTGCCGACTTGAATTGGTTTTTGTCTAACCACTAAACGCTCCTTGGCATTTTCTTGACCTTCTTTAGCCTTTTCTTTTTCGGCCACAAAAACAAAATTTTGCGCCCCGATGCTAGTCACTGCCGTGGTGGGAACTAATACCCCCGGTTTTTGATCCCAAATTAACCGCGTCCGCACATATTGGTTATTGCGAAGACTGCCATCATTAGTAAAGGCAAATTTCACTAAAACCGATTGGGTAGCTTGGGAAACGGTGGGGGAAATAAAAGTTACTTGACCGCGAACGCCCGGGCTGCCATCGGGATTAATAATTTCCACGGGCAAACCGACGCGCAGACGCGGTTGTAATTCCACGGGAATCTGCACATTTAGTTCCAAAGTTTTATTATTAGTCAACGAGGTTAATTCTTCACCCAGGGAGATAATATCGCCGACTTTTCTTTGATTAAAATCGCCGACAAAACCATCAATCGGGGCGGTAATGGTGTTAAAAACTAAATTCTGGCGCGTCGCCCCTAATTGCCCCTCGGCGCTGGCTACTGCCGCTTGACGACTGTTCACCGTTGCCGCTGCCGCCGCCACCTGTTGCTGTGACGCTAATTCGTTTTGAATGGCGATATTTAATGCTTCCTTGTTTGCCTGTAAGGTAGCTCTAGCCGCCGTCACCTGTTGACGGGCCGCATCACGATTTTTAGACCGGGCCTCTACTTCCGCCCTGGCGGCCTGAATGTCGCGTCGGCGATCATCTAAGTCCTGTTGGGGCTGTGCGCCTTGTTTGACCAGAAATTCGGCTCTTTTTAGGTTTTTTTCCGCTAAATCTAAATTAGCTCTCGCTCTCTGTAAATCGGCTTCGGCGGCGCTCAAGGTGGCGATCTGACTTTTAACATTAGCTTCGGCATTGGCCACATTTGCCCGATTCTGGGCAATTTGGGCTTGATTTGCCCTCGCTTGCGCTTGTCTTTGCCTTAAATCCGCCTCAGACGCATTGAGGTTCGCTTTGGACGAATTTACCTGTCCGATGCCAGCGTTGACCTGTTGCTGTTGTTGTTCGGGATCTAATTCGGCGATTTTTTGTCCCTGAGTTACCTGATCGCCAGATTTAACGAAAATAGACCGAATCCGACCGGTAATCTGAGGGGAGACGCTAACACGCTCTTGGGCGATCAAAGTACCCACAAATTCGCTACTTTGCACTAATTTGTCGGTGCCGAGGGTTTGCAGTTTGACGGGAACAGCCGCCGGTCCAGTGGCTTGGGGGGTTTGGGGGGCGCAACCAGCTACAATTAGGGAAATGGCGATCGACGAACCGATCGCTGTCGATACGTTAACGGATCGTTTAATCATTGTTAAATTTGGGGGTTTTTGGCAGAAAAAGTGCTAGTAAATCGGAAAAAGAAGAGGAGGATGAGGAGAGAAGCTTTTCCTTAAATTTTACTCTACAGAATCGATCGCCGTGATTCTTATTTGCTTTGCCCTAAGCTCACTATATTACAGGTAACTAATCTTTGGGCGAGGGTGGTGTATTCTAGGCGACCACCGGCGATCTGGTATTCGTCCCGGGGCGCCGGCAGATGACCGACGGGAGCATTGAGGGTATAGTTAAGATTTTCTTTAAAAATAATCCAATCACCACCTTTACGCCAACCGATTCGATCGCCAAAAGTTTGAAAATTTTCGATCGCCACTAAGCGGCCCGGTCGATTACCTGTCTCGATAAAAATGCGAAATTGGGTACTGAAACTAAAACGACCCCCGGAAGCTTCTTGCCAGAGTTGATCCATCTTTTGCAGATCCCAACAGGCCAATTTTTGCAGGTCTTCCATGGTAAACCAGCCCTGTAATTCCCGTCCGGTTGCTTTCAGGATTAAATTACGGGTTTCATCGTTAGCTTGTCGCCAATTTTGTTGAGCGAGGAAATTTTTCAGGCGAGTGTAATTAATGCCCGTGGTCGGTGATACCATTTCCCCAGAGGTGGCAGTCTGGGCAACGATCGCCGGCAAGGGATTGAGAAATAAAGCGATCGCAAGAGTGATCTGACAGAAGGAAAAATTAATTCTCATAAACCCTATTTATTAACCTGATGCAAAGAAATCCTACAATAGCATAGACGAAATTTGCCGTTTTTACCGCCTCCTTAACTCCTATGGCTTTCACTTGGATCCGACACCACATTTTGGGATTGCAAGACTGGCAACCGGAAGAATACCAAACCCTGCTACAAACGGCCTCTAGTTTTCGTGAAGTTCTTTCCCGACGTACCAAGAAAGTGCCGGCCCTACAAGGTCAAGTGGTGACGAATCTTTTTTTTGAACCTTCCACCCGCACCCGTAGTAGTTTTGAACTAGCGGCGAAACGTCTTTCGGCCGATGTTCTCAATTTTGCCCCGGGTAGTTCCAGTTTGACTAAGGGGGAAACGATTCTCGATACCGCTTTAACCTATGTGGCCATGGGTACGGATATTTTTGTTATCCGACATCAACAGTCGGGGGTTCCCGATTTAATTGCCGCAGAAATGGATCGTTTGCAGTCGGGGGTCAGTATTCTTAATGCTGGGGACGGTCAACACGAACACCCCTCCCAGGGACTTTTAGACCTGTTTACGATCTGTTGTCTGTTAGATGAGGAAAATCCCCGTTTAGAACTGTTAGAGGGCAAAAAAATCGCTATTGTCGGGGATATACTCCATTCTCGTGTGGCTCGTTCCAATATCTGGAGTTTAACCACGGCAGGGGCGGAAGTACATTTGTCCGCACCCCCCACCCTACTGCCGAAATATTTTGGGGAATTGTGCGATCGCCTATTTCTCCACTGGGATTTAGAACCAGCTTTAGAAAAGGCCGATTTTGTCATGACCCTGCGACTGCAAAAAGAACGCATGACTGCCAATCTTTTGCCCAGTTTACGCGAATATCATCAAAGTTTTGGCATTACTCGTCCTCGTTTGCAATCCTGTCAACCGGGGGTTAAGGTACTTCATCCCGGTCCTGTGAATCGGGGAGTGGAAATTAGTTCCGATTTAATGGACGATCCCGATTTTAGTCTAATTTCCCAACAAGTTACCAGTGGTGTCGCTGTCAGAATGGCTTTGTTATACCTCATTGGTAATCTTCGCAGCGACCAGTAAAAGCTTCTCAGGGATTTGCTCTTTTAGTCTGGTTTCATTGAAACAATCCTAAAGTTTTTGTCAAGGTAAATATCATACTTTCTTCCTCCCTCACACACAGCATCTTCTGCTTCAAATAGGTTAGTCTCAACATCAAATTTCATCTCTTTAGGATTCCTACAACCCTGTTTTAGCAAAGCATCAGTCAACCGTGATGTTTCTTCAGGGGTCAAAGCCCGGTAATCACTACTATTAGCTTGACCCGCATAGATTGACATTCCTATAATGCTAAGAGATAGTAAGCTTATGATCGATTTGGTCTTCATTTTTTCAACTTCCTGAATACAATAAAAACATCATTCCAAGGGCTTTAGACCCAAATTTTCGCTAATTAGTTCGGCACGATTACCGATCAAGTTTATCTTAGGGGAAGCATACCTAGATGGCAATAAGTATAAATACTCAAGCTACCCCTAGGGCTTTTCTAGAAACTTTGACCGATACCGAATTCCGTTCTCAAGGGAAGGGTATAATTAAACTAAGAAATCAACATTTTCAGCTAAAGCCATGCAATTAGCCTTAGAACAAATTATCGTCAATCCCGGTCAACAGTTACTTTTAAAAGAGCTTAACTGGCAAAAATTTGAGACAATATTATCAGAATTAGGAGAAAGTCGTGCTTCTCGGTTATCCTACAGTAACGGAATATTAGAAATTATGGTACCTTTACCCGAACATGAAAAAGATAAAGAAATCATTAGTTATATGGTTCAGTTTTTGTTAGAAGCACTCAATATTGATTTTGAACCGTTAGGATCAACAACATTTAAAAACGAGCGGATGAATCAAGCGGTTGAACCTGATGCCTGTTTTTATATTAAAAACTATCAAGCCGTTATTGGCAAAAATAGACTTAATTTAGAAAGTGATCCCCCCCCCGATTTAGTCCTAGAAATTGATATTACTTCCCGTACTTATTTAGATAATTATCGACAGTTAGGTGTTCCCGAACTGTGGCGTTATACTCAAAGTGGCCTACAGATTAATTTATTACAAGAAGGAGAATATATTGAGTCTTTAAGCAGTCCTAATTTTCCTCAGATTCCGATTATTGAATTAATTAATCAATTTGTTAAACAAAGTCAACAACTGGGGAGAAGTGAAGCCATTAGAAACTTTAAAAATTGGCTGACGGAAAATATAGATAATAGTTGAAAAATCCTAACATTTTCGACTAAGATAAATTCGCCCGTCGAGAGTTGTATAAACTCCTTGCGGTTCAATGATTCAGTTTGTTACTAGAATCTAGTTCACAAAAATAGATTAGATCATTGTTTTGAGCAGGGGATTTTTTAACCTCAGTGGGTGTGGATAAATCAGACAGGACAGAGGTTACAGCCGTTGGTGCTAGTTATGAAAGTACCATGGTTATTCATTCCTCGTAGTTCGATTTTTACTTTGATAATTAATCAATTCACCGAGGCCGATTAAAATTCTAGAAACTAGCAGAATGAGAGCCTCTTGATTAAGAAAATATCCCGTAGAGGCTGTTAAAAAGTTACTGTTTTCTTGTCAGTTAAATTTTGTTAAGATAATGCCCAAAAACTACAATTTATGGTAGGAAAAGAGGTAAGTCGAAACCGAGTTTGATTTTTGCTTACTCTAAATCAGAAAGGGCATTGGGCAAGATTAGCTAACTATCCCTTTTTTGCCTCTTCCAAGTCATGATAATGCTGATAAGCGCCGATTTCGGGGTTAAAGGGGGCGATTTCTTCAGTTACAGTTAATCCCAAACCTTCTAACATTGCTTGTAGGACAGAATCGGGGGCCAGACGGAGATAATCGGGATTAATTTCTAAGGCCACATGACGATTACCGAGGTGATAGGCAGCTTTGAGGAGTAAATCGGTTGAAGGGGCAGTAATAGTGATAACTGGTTCTGGTTTAGCAATAATTTGAATAATTTCGCCGTTTTCTCCCCGTAGGAAATCGCGATCCTGTAGAATGGTGCCGCGGGGTAAACGAAAACAGAGGGAAAAACCTTCGGGACTGTCGAGACGATAACGGCTGCGGGTGCGTTCTTCGGCCGTGAGTAGGAGGCTAAAAACTACCGTTTCTGGGGGAGGTGGACTAGCGGTATGACGGGGGGGTAAGCGCTCGGTAAAAGTTAACATGGTAGTGGTCAATGGGAAAAAACATTCTTAATTGTAGCCCTGACTCCAACTTGACCCGAAAAACTGAGGAACTTTTTCTATTTATTTTCCCGCTGCAGACGAATCATCTCATTTTGCACCCGTCGTCTCAAGTTATCATCGCTACGAATCCGGTTAGTAATGGCGTTAAATTCAGTCGCATTCAGGCCACTATCTTGGACAATCTTTTTTGAGTTATTACAATAATCGACGGCAATTCTTTGGGCATTAGCGGGAAGATTATTAAAGCTTTCCCGTTGGTTACAGGTAATTGCTGGGGGACTTTTGCCTAAAATTTGCGAAATTGCCTGATAAGCTTGTCTTCTTTCGGTTTCGATCCACAAAACTGCTTTGGCATAACGTTTAATTTGGTCAGCCGTAAAATCTTGAGTATAAGCGGAAGACTGGAAACTAACCACCTCCGTCGTCCAAGAAAATTCGGGAATCACACCGCCAAGAATGGCGATTACTGCCAAAAAAGTCACAATAAAAGAACGTCTTAAGCTTTGACCTAGATCGGCTAGGGGATAGCAGTAAATCACCATGCGAGTTTGTCGCTGAATAGATAATGATAGCAAACTTTCCAGTTAAATCCTGCTTTTTTGAATATTTTTAACGATCATAAGTTCCAATTTTAGCGAATATCTCCTGGGCCCGAACTTAATTTTTGGGCAGAAATTGCTTTGGTAAACTTTTTTAACGTTTTTGGGGGCAAAATTAGTCAAAAATCTGGGAGAGAACCGATGAACGATTTTTGGGAAGTTAGGATGCCTATCGCTTTTAGAGAATATTTATCGGCAATTTAGCCCGCTAATCTCTTTTTATTAGCTTATATCGCTGTTAATCTCTCGCTTATTCTCTTTTGTGTCCCCCGTGGCGGGGAATCAGGAGGAAATCTAGATAAATTAAAGGTTTCAGCGATTCCGATCGAGACAATTCCCGCTTAGAATAATGCAGTGGAATATATAGCCAATGAGGATTTGAGGCATTATTTAGTGATCTCGATCCTGGCGAGTCCTCAACAGGAGAACCATAAACTACTGACAACCACCCTAAACTCAGAAAAACCGCAAAACAAGGAGTTAGCGCATGAATAAAGGTGAATTAATCGATCAAATCGCTCTCAAAGCCTCTGTCACCAAAAAACAAGCAGATGCTGTTCTCACTGCCGCCATCGAAACCATTATCGAAGCGGTTTCTGAGGGGGACAAAGTAACCCTAGTAGGATTCGGTTCCTTCGAAGCCCGGGAACGTCAGGCCAGGGAAGGACGCAACCCAAAAACCGGCGATAAGATGGATATTCCGGCCACTCGCGTCCCGGCTTTCTCGGCGGGTAAACTGTTTAAAGACAGAGTGGCCCCGGATAAGGAATAATTACTGTTGAGTTTCGTTCTCGCGTAGCGAGCGCAAAGCGTTCGCTGTAAGTCTTTTGCTTAGACCTAAACATGGTGGTAATCTTGACTGGGCGGCCGCCATTGCTGGCTGTCCGGTTTCCTCTATTCTCGATTTTTCTGCCAGTATCAACCCCCTCGGTCCGCCAGAAAGCGCCCTAACCGCTATTAAAAGCCATTTAACCAGTCTGACTCGTTATCCTGACCCCGAGTATTGGCAGTTGCGTTCTGCCCTGGGCCAATGGCACAATATCGGACCAGATTGGATTCTCCCCGGCAATGGTGCGGCCGAGTTATTAACCTGGGCCGGTCGGGAATTGGCCTCATTTGATAGTGTTTATGTACTAACACCCGCTTTTAACGATTACGAACGGGCTTTAAAAAGTTTTGGTGGAAAAATCTGCCAACATTCCCTAGATTTAACCACTTTAAAGCCGGTTAATCCCGAAAAACAAGGCTTATTACTTAATAATCCCCACAATCCCACTGGGAAACTCTGGACGGTGGCGGCCATTCGTCCCTATCTATCGCAATTTGGTTTGGTGGTGGTGGATGAAGCTTTTATGGATTTTTTACCCCCGCCACAACAGGAGAGTTTAATATCTCTGTTGCCGGAATATCCCAATCTCGTGATTGTGCGTTCCCTAACTAAATTTTACAGTCTCCCCGGTTTACGTCTAGGATATGTCCTCGCCCATCCCGATCGCCTGTTACAATGGCAAAGATGGCGCGATCCTTGGTCGGTGAATAACTTGGCTGTGGTTGCCGCAATAGCGGCAATTGAAGATAGGGATTTTCAACAACAAACTTGGGACTGGTTAACGGCGGCCCGCCTGGATTTATGGCAGGGATTAGCTAATTTTCCGCAATTACAGCCCCAAACCAGTGCCGCTAACTTCCTCTTAGTACAATCTCAATCTTCCTGTTTACCCCTACAGGAAGCTTTATTAAAATATCATCGAATTTTCATCCGCGATTGTCTCAGTTTCCCCGAATTGGGCAGCAATTATTTTCGGGTAGCTGTCCGTTTACCGGCAGAAAATCAACGATTATTATCGGCTTTAGAGAGTATTTTAGCCGCGTCTGAGGATGTCAATGTCTGATATTAACCACAAAAAGGCTCCCGCCAACTAGACGGGAGCCGCTGCCATCGAACTAAGCGAAATTAGTCGAGGTCGGGCATTGCCAATGCGGGTTCAGTCTCGCGGTCAATTCCTTTCTCGAAACCGGCGGCGGCGGCGCGAGCGCGTCCAGCGTGCCAGAGGTGTCCAATCAGGAAGAAGAAGGCGAGGGTGAAGTGAGAGGTAGCCAACCAAGCGCGAGGAGACACATAGTTAAACGAGTTAACGTCAGTGATAACGCCACCTACAGAGTTCAAGGAACCTAAAGGAGCGTGGGTCATGTATTCAGCCGCGCGGCGTACTTGCCAGGGTTGTACGTCATTTCTGATTTTGTCGAGGTCTAAACCGTTAGGACCACGGAGGGGTTCTAACCAGGGACCGCGGAAATCCCAGAAACGCATGGTTTCACCACCGAAGATGATTTCGCCAGTGGGAGAGCGCATCAGGTATTTACCTAGACCGGTGGGGCCTTGGGCAGAAGCGACGTTAGCACCTAAGCGTTGGTCACGGACCAAGAAGGTGAAAGCTTGAGCTTGGGAAGCTTCCATACCGGTCGGACCGTAGAATTCACTGGGATAGGCGGTGTTGTTAAACCAAACGTAAACGGCGGCGATAAAGCCCATCATGGAAAGAGCGCCCAAGCTGTAGGACAGATAGGCTTCTCCAGACCAGATGAAAGCGCGGCGCGCCCAAGCAAAAGGTTTGGTGAGAATGTGCCAGATACCGCCAGCGATACAGATTAAGCCAATCCAGATGTGACCGCCGATGATATCTTCCATGTTGTTGACGCTGATAATCCAGCCTTCGCCACCGAAGGGAGCTTTGGTCAGATAACCAAAGATAACTGCGGGGTTGAGGGTAGGATTGGTGATGACGCGGACATCACCGCCACCGGGGGCCCAGGTATCATAGACACCGCCAAAGAACATGGCTTTAAATACCAACAACAGCGCACCACAACCCAAGAGAATCAGGTGATAACCGATGATGTTGGTCATTTGGTTTTTGTCTTTCCAGTCGTAACCGAAGAAATTAGAGTATTCCTCTAGGGTTTCCGGTCCGCGGATAGCGTGGTAGATACCACCAAAACCGAGTACAGCCGAAGAAATTAAGTGCAGAACACCGGCGACGAAGTAGGGGAAGGTATCGACTACTTCACCACCCGGACCGACCCCAAAACCGAGGGTAGCTAAGTGGGGAAGCAGGATTAAACCCTGTTCGTACATCGGTTTTTCGGGGATAAAGTGGGCGGTTTCAAACAGGGTCATTGCCCCGGCCCAGAAAACGATTAAACCGGCGTGGGCGACGTGAGCGCCGAGCAGTTTACCGGAGAGATTGATAAGACGAGCGTTACCAGACCACCAAGCGAAGCCAGTGGAACTTTGGTCACGACCGCTAGCGGTAGGGATATTAGAGAGCGTTACCACGCGGGAGAACCTCCTCAGGGAAGATAAAGTTTTCGTGGGGTTGGTCTTGGGGAGCCATCCAAGCTCTCAGACCTTCGTTAAGCAGAATATTTTTAGTGTAGAAGGTTTCAAATTCCGGGTCTTCCGCCGCTCTCAATTCCTGAGAAACGAAGTCA